>NZ_JAMYLA010000001.1:0-272083 GCF_040317725.1 Mesorhizobium sp. M1396
GACGAAGAGATGTACAAATGGCGTCATCTGATCGAAAACTTCTTCTGCAAACTCAAAGAGTTCAAACGTATCGCCATGCGCGCCGACAAAACCGACCAGAGCTTCAACGCCATCATCCATCTCGCCGCCGCCGTGATAAACTCCAGATGAATCTCAACAGGCCCTAGCCCAGTGGCGACTGGCCACTGGCGGATCGCGCGTATTCTATCGTTGCTTCGTCCGTTCGTGTCTCGTCGCGAAGATCTCAACGCCAGCGCCGCCCCTCATCGCCCTGCCGGGCACTTCTCCCCGTATAGTGACGGGGAGAAGGACGCTGTCATCGGCGATTTCTCCAATCTCAACGCTGGAAAGGAGAGCGCCGAGATTGCGGTCATCCCCTTCTCCCCGTCACTATACGGGGAGAAGGTGCCGGCAGGCGGATGAGGGGCGGCGCTGGCGTCGACAATATCGCCTCTCTCCCAGGTTGCCGCGTCCGCGGTTTACCGGCAGCCTGCCGTCTCATGCACGGTTCGCCGCGCCGTCAGCCTGAACGGCACGTCGCCAAGTTGACGCTCCGACATGGTGTTCAGCACGGGATGCGAAAGCGGATCGGTCAGCCATCTCTGCGCCTCGCTCTCCCGGCTGGGCTCATATGCGGAACCTGCAGCGAAAAACCCCTTCAGCGACGACGACAAGATCCTTAGCATTTCTGGCTCCGCGGGTCTGTCTTTCCTTGCATAAAATCTGCCGTTTCGACGGGTCTTTCAATTGAGATTTCGGCCGGACCGGTTTAGAAAATCTCAAATGACCATGCTCAACCGCGTTCATCTCAACGGCCTTCGCGCCGTCGAAACCGTTGCCCGTCTCGGATCCCTGGCGGCTGCCGCCGGTGAACTCAACGTGTCCGTCAGCGCCGTCAGCCAGCAGATAAGCCGCACCGAGAAGCAGCTCGGCCAGACGCTGTTCGATCGAACGGCGAGCGGTCTCGTGCTGACCGAGTTCGGCGCCGTCTTCGCGGCCCGGCTCGGCGCTGGATTTCGCGAGCTTGCCCAGGCCGTGGCGCTGGCCGACGAGGCGACGCAATGTACATTGGTGGTTTCGGTGGCGCCGGCCTTTGCCTCGAAGTGGCTGCTGCCGCGACTGTCGCGTCACTTCGCCCGGCATCCCAACGTGCTTTTGCGCATCGACGCTTCGGTGCGGCTGGCCGATCTCGATCATTCCGACATCGACATCGCCATCCGGCTTGGCGACGGCAAATGGCCGGGCGGGCGGACGGAACTGCTCTTGGCGCAGGAAGTCTTCCCGGTCTGCGCGCCGGCGATCGCCAAGAAACTGAGGTCGATCGAGGACCTTGCCCAGACCTGCGCGATCACCGACGAGCGGGCGATGATCAGTTGGGACAGCTGGTTCGAGACGGCCGGTGTCCCGCCGGTCACCTTCCTGAAGGGCGCGCGTTTCACCGACCCGATGCTGTGCCTGGAATCGGCGATTGCCGGCCATGGCGTGATGCTGGGCTGGCAATTGCTCGCCGCCGATGCGCTCGCCGATGGGCGACTGGTGGCGCCGTTCGGAATCCGCGCCCAGAGCGGCCTCGGCTATTGGCTGGTGACCTCGTCCGCCAGGGCCGAAAGCCGCAAGGTCCGGGATTTCAAGCTCTGGATCAGGGAAGAGATCGAGGCGACCATGGCGCAGTTCGGGTCGGCAACCACTGCACCCGCCGGCGCGATCGCGGTGGAAACGACCGTGGCGCCGCTCTATGATGAGTCGGACATCAAACTACGACAGGCAGGATCATGACCACACATTCGCGCGGCGTTTCCGCATCGATCGACCCGGTGAAGCTCGACAGGCTGGCGGAGGTCGCCATCAAGGTCGGGCTGCAATTGCAGCCCGGACAGGATCTGGTGCTGACCTCATCGATCGCGGCATTGCCGCTGACCAGACGGATCGTCGAGCACGCCTACAAGGCCGGCGCCGGACTGGTGACGCCGATCTTCAACGACGACGAGATGACGCTGGCGCGCTACCGCTTCGGCGCCGATGCCGGCTTCGACCGCGCCGCCGGCTGGCTTTACGAGGGCATGGCGAAGGCCTTTGCCAACAACGCGGCCAGGCTTGCCGTGCGCGGCGAGGATCCGTCGCTGTTGTCGGCACAGGATCCGGCGAAAGTGGCGCGCGCCAACAAGGCGAATTCGATGGCTTACCAGCCGGCGCTGGAAAAGATCACCGGCTTCGACATCAACTGGAACATCGTCGCCTATCCGGACCTCGCCTGGGCCAGGCAGGTTTTCCCCGGCGATGCCGACGATGTTGCGGTCGCAAAGCTCGCCGACGCCATTTTCGCCGCCTCGCGGGTCGATGTGGAGGATCCGATCGGCAACTGGAAGGCGCACAACGCAGCACTGCGCAGCCGGACCGAATGGCTCAACGGCCATAATTTCCATGCGCTGCATTTCACCGGGCCGGGCACCGACCTGACCGTCGGGCTGGCGGACGGCCATGAATGGATGGGCGGCGCTTCGACCGCCAAGAACGGCATCACCTGCAATCCCAACATCCCGACCGAAGAGGTCTTCAGCACGCCGCATGCAAGGCGCGTCGAGGGTCATGTCTCCTCGACCAAGCCGCTGTCCTACCAGGGCACATTGATCGACGACATCTCGGTGCGTTTCGAAGAAGGCAGGATCGTCGAGGCGAAGGCCTCGAAGGGCGAGGACGTGCTGAAGAAAGTGCTCGACACCGATGAGGGCGCGCGCCGCCTCGGCGAGGTGGCGCTGGTGCCGCATTCCTCGCCGATTTCGGCGAGTGGGCTGTTGTTCTTCAACACGCTGTTCGACGAAAACGCCGCCTGTCACATCGCGCTCGGCCAGTGCTATTCGAAGTGCTTCGTCGACGGCGCCTCGCTCAGCCAGGACGAGATTTCTCAGCGCGGCGGCAACAGGAGCCTTATCCACATCGACTGGATGATCGGCTCGGACAAGATCGACATTGACGGCGTCCACAAGGACGGCACCCGCGTGCCTGTCATGCGCAAGGGCGAGTGGGCCTGACCCGCTTACGGAGGGTCCGATGACCTTCGACCTGGCGGTCAAGCGTATCTACGAGCCACCCGCTCCCGATGATGGGCAGCGGGTTCTGGTCGACCGGATCTGGCCACGCGGCGTCAGCAAGGAGGGCGCCGCGCTGGCGCTGTGGCTGAAGGACATCGCGCCGAGCGACGATCTGCGCAAATGGTTCGGCCACGAGGCGGAGCGCTGGGCTGAGTTTCAGGAGCGGTATCGCGCTGAGCTGGCTGGGAATGGCGGGGCTGTGGGTGAATTGCTTGGTCTGCTTCGCCACGGCAAGGTGACGCTGCTCTATGGCGCGCATGACGAAGCCCACAACAACGCGGTGGCACTGGCGGAATGTATGCGCGGGACGGGCTGAGGCGCTTACGTCCTACAAGAGCGGCGATTGGCGAAAGCCGAGGTGACATCCGATCTCCCCCCTTGCGGGGGAGATGCCCGGCAGGCAGAGGGGGGTGCTGTCCCGCCGACCTTTCAACCAATCGCATCCTCATGCTTCGACCGGTTCGCGTCGGAACAATTTCGTCAACAGATGGCGATCCTTCACACCCCCCTCTGGCCTGCCGGCCATCTCCCCCGCAAGGGGGGAGATCGGCAGCTCGCCGTTCCGCTGGCTCTACTTCTCACCTACCGCCTGCTCATAAACATCCGGCTTGAAGCCGACGAGGACGCGCTCGCCCAGTTCCAGCACCGGCCGCTTGATCATGGTCGGCTTGGCCAGCATCAGCGCCTTGGCCTTCTTTTCATCCAGCCCTTGCTTGTCCTTGTCCGCCAGTTCGCGAAACGTGGTGCTCGCCTTGTTGAGCAGCTTTTCCCAGCCGACCTTGCCAACCCAGCCGTCGAGGCGCTTGGCGTCCAGCCCCTCTGCCCTGAAATCGTGAAACCGGTAGGCAACGTCATGGGCCTCCAGCCAGACGCGCGCCTTCTTGACCGTGTCGCAGGTGGTGATGCCGTAGATGGTGATGGTCAAAACAGTGGCCCTTCGGACTTCGAATCTGATCGCAGACTAAGGGCGCCCACCGCACTTTGCCAGCGGCCGCATCGGTGCCCGGCGGGCTGTTCCGGACGCGCATGCAGTCGCGGGACGGCAATGAGGTCAATGACCGCCATTGCTGCTTTCTCGAAATCGTGCCGAACGAGCGGCTGGTTTGGCGTATGTGAAGACGATCTGAACCTGTCACATGGCGGCCAAGACATCGTCTTGGCCGCCACGCTTATCTCTACCCAGCTACGAAGAGAGCAGGCTCCCTAAAGCCGTTCCGGCCTCAGTAATAGAAGCGCTCTTCGGTAATCTTGCCATTCTTGACCGTGTACAGGCCAACCTCATCCATGGTGACACGCTCGCCGGTGGCCTTGGGCGTTATGTCGAACTTGAAGCGCACCGCGAACTGGTCGCCGTTGACATAGGGCCCCTCGACCGAGCCGCCATGCACTTCGTTGTTCTCCTGCCACCATTGGCCCTTCTGTTTGAGAGCCTCCTTGCCACGAGAGATGGCCATCGGCCCCTCCATGGCTTCGAGGCTGACAATGTCATCGGCATTGTATTTCTCGGCCGCAGCTTCGTTGTCGCCCTGCTTGAGCAGCTCGGTGAAGTCCTTGGCAATTTCTGCAATGGTCATTTGTGTTCCTCCGTTCAGACGAATTGCAAATAGGGAACAGCTTGCTGGCCTGCCATCGTCAGGTCGGTCGATAGCTGACAATCCGTGTCAGGACGGATCGACCAGCTTCCAAGCTACGATGCCAACGGTAAAGGCCAACGATCCAGGAACAGGTATTTTGTCAGACCGCGCAGGCTGTGAACAAAGATGAAGTCATGGGCAACGAAGCTGATCGGTTCGATGGGCTGCCGAGGGATGAACTTTTGATCGTAAGCAAGTGTCAGGTGCGGCACGAAACGATCCGACGCTCTGAGGCCATTCCTGAGCATCTCGACGCCAAGCAATTTGTGCAGTTCGAAAACCGGTCCATCATCGGCCAGAAGCACAAACGGGCGATGAGGTGGCCTGCCTCCGGCCGCTGGACGACCGGAAAAGCTGCCAACGTGGCCAAACGTGACCTCGAAAGCAGGCATGTGGACACGCTGGCCTGATCGTGAGCCTGCAAAGACGGTGTTGGACCGTAGCCGCTTGTAGTCGCCAGCATGCTGCAGGCTCAGATGGAACCGTTCGACCGACAGCATCGATCCACCTATTCCGTGTCGACGACAAAGCTGCGTCTGCAGATCGGCGAATGGACCATAGTCCTTCGGCTGCAAGAACAACCCGAAGAAGGCACGATCCGGCCGCTTCGGTTGCCACGGCGGCACTGGTATGCCGAAATCGAATTCACCTTGCCGATACATACCCACACGCCCGGCGAAGAACGCTCCTGTTTCTCGTCTACGAGCGGAACAAAGCAGGAACAATTCTTGGAGTCAAGCGTGGTGGATTGAGGAACTAGCCCGGCAGCATGGGGCAGTTGGCGCCACGGCGCAGGCTGATATGCGCGACGTCGCCGACGCTGAATTGAAAACCCTCGGCCTGGCGCGGCGCGTCGATGACAACAGGTGCGCCCTGCCCGAGTTCGGCATGCAGGCGCAGTGTGCGACCGTGAAAGACGATGCTGTTGACGCGCGCCGGCGCCGTGCCGGCCGCGGCCTCGGTGGCGGCCAGCAGATCCTCTGGTCGCACGCCGACGGTGCGCATGGCCCCTTCAGCGGGAGCGTGGCCGGCTTCGGACGTGGCCTCCAGCGGCAGAGCGCCGGCGACGAAATGCAGGCGATCGCCGTCGCGACCAATGAAACGCGACCGCAGCAGGTTCATCGTGCCGATGAAGCTGGCGACGAATATGGTGGCTGGCCGGTCGTAGAGTGTGGCCGGCGGTGCGATCTGCTCGATTCGGCCCTTGTTCATGATGACGATGCGGTCCGAGATCGACAGCGCTTCGGTCTGGTCGTGCGTGACCATGACGAAGGTGGTGCCGAGCCGCGACTGCAACCGCTTTAGTTCGACCTGCATCTGCTCACGCAGATGCGCGTCGAGCGCCGACAGCGGCTCGTCGAGCAACAGCACGCGCGGTTCACAGACAATGGCCCGGGCGAGCGCGACACGCTGGCGCTGGCCGCCCGACAGTTCGGAGACGCGGGCGCCGATCTTGTCGGCGAGGCCGACCATGTCGAGCGCTTCGCCGACGCGTTTTGCCTGTTGGCTGCCTGAAAGCCTGCGCAGCGACAGGCCGAAGCCGACATTTTCTTCAACGTTCATGTGCGGAAACAGCGCGTAGTCCTGGAACACGGTGTTGACCGGCCGGTCGTAGGGCCGGAGCGCCGTGATGTCGCGGCCATCGAGCAGCACCTTGCCGCTCGATGGGCTTTCGAAGCCGGCGATGACGCGCAGGCTGGTGGTCTTGCCGCAGCCGGACGGGCCGAGCAGCGTGATGAACTCGCCGCTGACAATGTCGAGATCGACGGCGTCGAGCCCGACGATGCCGCCGGGAAAGATTTTCGAGACCGCCTGCAGCCGGACGAGGGGATCAGGCGCCATCGCGAACCTCGGACGGCTTCGTGGTGTTGACCCAGAGGATCTGGCAACGCTCGGCGCCCGGATTGCGGAAGGCGTGCAAAAGCGTGCTCTTGAAGGCAAAACTGTCACCGGCCGTCAGCACGTATCTTGTCGCATCCACCACCAGTTCGACCTCGCCCGACAGGACGAAGCCGAACTCATGGCCGGCATGGGCATAGGCTTCGGCCGTGCCGCCGCCGGCTTCCACCGTCACCAGCATGCCGGTCAGCGTCGCGCCAGGCGGCGACAGCAGCGCCTTGGCAATGCCTTCCGACTTGACCGGGATCTGCCGCCGCTTGTCGGCACGCACGCAATAGAGATCGTTGGCGGCATCGTTGCCGTCGGCGATCAGCGCCGACGGCTCGATGTCGAGGGCGGCAGCGAGCGGCCAGATCACCTTGACGCGCAACGAGGACATGCCGCGCTCGATCTGGCTCAGTGCCCCGATAGACACCCCTGCCCTGGCGGCAAGATCGGCCAGCGATAGGTTGCGCTCGAGCCGCAGCGCCCGCACGCGCCGGCCGACCCGCACATCGGCATCGTCCTTCGGCTTCTCAGCCGCTTCGTCCAGTATATCCATTCATCCGTCCTCGTTTGATTTTCCCTTCTCCCCTTGTGGGAGAAGGTGGATCGGCGCGAAGCGCCGAGACGGTTGAGGGGTGTTCCAGCGGAATGAGACGCTGGTGTTCCCTGGAACACCCCTCATCCGTCGCCTACGGCGACACCTTCTCCCACAAGGGGAGAAGGAAGAACGCCCTTACCCGCCAGCCTTCACCTTTTCGAACATCTTGGCGAGGTCGTCATTCTGTTTCATCGGTCCGGTGAAGATGGTGGTCTTCAGCATCACCTCCGGATCGGGCGGCAGCTGCAATTTCTCCAGTTCCTCCTTCGGCACGGTGGCAAAGGCGGAACTCAGCGAGCTGCCATAGCCATAGGCCTCGATCAGGTATTTGCCTGAGTCAGCGTCCAGCCGGCTGTTGATGAAGTCATAGGCGAGATCGACATTCTTAGCGTCCTTGAGCATGACGAAACCGCAGGCCCAGGTCAGCATGCCTTCCCTGGGCTTCATGAACTCGACCGGCACGCCCTGCTTCTTCAGCGAGGTGGCCGACGCGTTCCAGGTCATGGCGGCGACCAGTTGGCCGCTGGCCAGCGCCTGTTCGACCGAGGTCATGTCGGTGGTGTAGTTGGAGAGCAGCGGGCGCTGCTCGCGCAGCTTCTCGGCCACCTTGTCCATCTCGGCAGGCGTCATGTCGAACGGATTGACGCCGGCCAGAAGCGCGGCAACGATCGGCGTGTCGTGCACCGCGTCGATGGTCGCCATGCGGCCGGCATACTGCTTGTCCCACAGCAGATTCCAGCTTGCTTCCGGGTTCTTCACCAGATCGGTGCGGTAGAGGATCGAGGTGTTGCCCCAATCCCACGGCACCATCCAGACCTTGCCGTCACCGGCCTGCAGGTCGGGCAGGTTCTTGAACACCGGGAAGATCGAATCCCAGTTCTTGATGCGCTTGGTATCGATCGGCTGCAGCAGGCCTTCCTTGTTCCAGCGCGCCACCTTGTCGTAGCAGGGATGCGCGATGTCGGGGCGGAAGCCGGCCTTGACCTTGGTGAAGGCGTCATCGTCGTCACCGAAGATCGAGGCCTCGACGCCGTCGGGGTGCGCCGCAAGGAAGCTCTTGTTGAAATCGGGCAGTTCGTAGCCCGACCAGGTGAAATATTGCAGCTTGTCGCCGGCGAAAGCGACGGTCGACGACAGCGCCAATGCCAAGGCGGCCAGGCCGGCCCGGACCGTCTTTCCGGATATCGGGTGGCCGGATATCGGGTGGCCAGATTTCAGGTCGCCAGATTTCAGGTCGCCGGACTTCAGGTCGAATGCCATTGCAGTTCTCCTCTCTTGGTTTGTTTTGGTTGTGGTGGATCGGCGGGTGCCGCCGCGGCCAAGCCGCGATGGCGCAGGATTTCGGCTGCTGCGGCGATAACGAAGGACACCGCCAGGATCGACGTGCCCAGCGCCATGACCGTCGGCAGCGATCTGGGGAACCTGAGCTGGCTCCAGATGTAGAGCGGCAGCGTCGGCTCTGTGCCGGCGAGGAAGAAGACGACGATGAATTCATCGAAGGAGATGAGGAAGGCCAGCATGAAGGCCGAGATGATGGCCGGCAGGCTGAGCGGCAGCATGACCCGCCGGAACGTCGTCCAGTCCGAAGCGCCGAGATCGAGAGCCGCCTCGCGAATGGTTTTAGGAATGGCGGCGAAGCGGCTGCGCATGATCACCACCGTCGTTGGCAGCGCCACCAATATGTGCCCGAGAACGATGGCAATACGCGATGGCCCCAGACCGATGAGGTTGATGAGGATCAGCAGCGATATGCCGACGATGACGCCGGGGATCAGGATCGGCAGCCGGGCAATGGCGCTGATGGCGGCGGCCAGCGGCGAGCGGCCATAGAGATCCATGTAGGACACGGTGATGCCGCACAGCGTAGCACCCATGGCGGCAAGGGCACCGATGACGAGGCTGTTCAGGAGCGCGCCGGTCAGCGCCGAATTGCCGAACAAAGTCGCGTACCATTGCAAGGTAAAGCCTTGCAGCGGAAACGCTGCCTGGATCGAGTTGTTGAAGGAAAACAGCGGGATCAGCAGGACCGGCAGATAGAGAAAGACCAGATAGGCGATGACGTAGGCGCCAAGCCAGCGACCGCCCCGCTGCGTGCGTGTGTTGCTCATGTCCGGCTGCCAAATCTGCGGTCGGTGAAGCGCGCGACCAACACCACGGCAAGGATGACCAGCATGACAGCGACGGAGAGTGCGGCGCCAAACGGCCAGTCATTGGCCTTGCCGAATTGCGCCTGGATCAGGGTGCCGATCATGGTGCTGGCCGGACCGCCGACGAGAGCCGGCGTGACATAATCGCCAACCGTCGGCACGAAGACGACAAGGGCTGCCGCCAGCACTCCCGGCATCGAATTGGGCAGCAGGACACGGCGGAAAGAGGTGAATGGCCGCGCGCCGAGATCGGAAGCGGCCTCGATCAGCGATTTCGGGATCGTGTCCAGCGCCACATAGATCGGTAGGATGGCGAACGGCGCATAGGCATGGGCAAGCGTGACGACGACGGCGGCCGGCGTGTTGAGAAAGGCCAATGTCGGCTCGGACCAAATGCCGCTTTCGATCAGCGCCGAGTTCAGCACGCCATTGTAGGCGAGCACGATCTTCCAGGCGAAGACGCGCAGGAGATAGCTGGTCCAGAACGGCAGCGTCACCAGGAACAGCAGCAGGCCGCGCCGCCGGCCGGCGTGGAAGGCAAGGTAGTAGGCGACGGGATAGGCGGTGACGACGGTAGCCAGCGTGACAAGCGCGGCAATGACCAATGAGCGCAGCGTCACCGTCCAGTACAGTGGATCGGACACGACAGTCGCAAAATTCGCCGCGGTGAAACCGGCGCCGAGCAGCGAACCGTCATTGCCGCGAAAGGCGAGGAAAAGCACCAGGCCAAGGGCAAACAGGATCAGCAGGAAGGTGACAAGGGCGCCCGGCAGCAGCATGGCGACCCGAAAGCCCGATGACGACCGGGCCTCTGGTGCTGATGCTGCAACGAGGGTCGACATCGACCTGCCTATCAAATTTTGAAATTGGCCTAGAGTTTTTCATATTCATGAAACTGTCAAGCGGAATCCCCAATCGGGACCCGTTGGCATGAATTGCCGTGGTCAGCGCTCCAGCGCGTCGAGCAGGCGATACCAGGCGATGGTCGCGGCGACGCCGACCTGGCGGAAGGCGTGGAACGGGATCGGCCGGATCGGTGAAAGCGGGAACGGCAATTGCCTCGCGTCGCCACTTTGGAGATAGCCGGCGATGCGCTCACCAAGCGCTGTCATCAGGCCAACACCGCGGCCCTGGCAGCCGACGACGGCCAGCAGGCCCTGCTCCGGCACGTGGATGTGCGGCAGGTGGTCCGGCGTCATCGCCACCCGGCCAAACCAGCGCTTCTCGATCGCGATTTCGGACAGCATGGGATAGAGCCGCCGCAGCGCCCGCTCGAGATGTGCCCAGTCACTGGTGCTCGTCGGCAGCGCCATGCGCCCGCGCCCGCCGAGCACCAGCCGGCCGTCGGCGCTCTTGCGGTAATAGACGAGGATGCGTCTGGAGTCCGACACCGCCTGCCCCTCAGGCAGGATCGTGGCCGAAACGTCGGGCGGCAATGGCGCTGTTGCGATCTGGAACGAATGCAACGGCACGATAGTCTCGGCGAGGCCGGGGATCAGACCATCCGTATAGGCATTGGTCGCCAGCACGACCGCTTTTGCCTGCAATTGCAGCCCGTTCTCCGTTGAGATCCGCCAAACGCCGACGCTTTTCCCCAACCGGACCACCTTCTGGTGTTCGGCGATTTTCGCACCCGTGGCCGCGGCAATTCGTGCCAGTTCCGATGTGTAGGCAAGCGGATCGATGACACCCGCGCGGCGATCGAGCCAGCCGCCGAGATAGCCCTGCGCGCCGGTCTTGGCTGCGATCTCAGCCGCGCTCAGAAGTTTGACATCGGCGCCGCGCGCCCGCCATTGCCGGTCACGGTTTGCCGCCGCCTTCAGCGCGACCTCGGTGTGCGCCGCCTGGATCCAGCCATGGCGAACGAAAGGGACCGCCAGCTTCTCGTCGCGGATCAGTTCGAACACTGCGTCGGCGGTGGAAGCGGCGAAGTTGACGAGCGCTTCGCCGCGCTCCGGGCCAAAATGCGCCAGCAGCCATTCCGGATCGTATTTCAGGCCGGGAATGACCTGCCCGCCATTGAGCCCCGACGCGCCCTGACCGATTTCGCCAGCCTCAAGAACCTGAACGGACAGGCCAAGCCGGGCAGCATGCAATGCGGTCGACAGGCCCATGATGCCGCCACCGACAATGACGACGTCGGCACGTTCGCCGCTGGGAAAAAGCGACTGAAACCTGGAAGTTGCCTGCGGCTTGCGCCAAATCGGATCGGAGAATGGTGCGGGCAAAGGGGTCACCTGGATGTGTTGCGGGCTGGTGAAAATCGTAGTGAGGATTTCACAATTTTGAAAGACCACTTCAGTTTTCGTCTATGGACCGACGCCGACAGATGAGATCAGAAGCTGGAATCTCGATCGCCAGCGACGGGATAGACCTTTGACAGGAATCCGGTGAAAGTGCCGCGCCGATCCAGCCAGCCGCATTTTTCGATCAGAGGACCTAATACCATGACGAACCAGACGCATCTGCCCACCGAGGGCCTTTTTGTCGGCCGCGCCAGCAGCGCCTCGCATCCGCTGGTGGTCACGGTGCGCGACGGCACGGTCTTCGACATCACGTCGCGCGCGGCGCCAACCATGCGCGACCTTTGCGAAATGGGCGACCCGGCAGGGCACGTCCGCTCGGCCAAGGGCAGACCGATCGGGTCGCTCGATGACATCGCCGCCAACAGTTTTGAAACCAGACGCGATCCGGCAAAGCCGTATTTGCTCTCCCCGGTCGACCTGCAGGCGATCAAGGCCTCGGGCGTCACCTTCGTCGTCAGCCTGCTGGAACGGGTGATCGAGGAACAGGCGCGCGGTTCGGCTGAGAAAGCCGATGCCATCCGCGCCGACATTGCCGGACTGATCGGCCACGATCTGTCGAAGCTGAAGCCCGGTTCGCCAAAAGCCATGGAGATCAAGGCCAAGCTCATCGCGCGCGGCGCCTGGTCGCAATATCTGGAAGTGGGCATCGGCCCAGATGCCGAGATCTTTACCAAATGCCAGCCGATGGCCTCGGTCGGCTTCGGCGCCGATGTCGGCCTGCACCCCGTATCGACCTGGAACAATCCGGAGCCCGAGATCGCCATGATCGCCGCCAGCAGCGGCAGGATCGTCGGCGCCACCATCGGCAACGATGTCAATCTGCGCGACGTCGAAGGGCGCTCGGCACTGCTGCTCGGCAAGGCGAAGGACAACAATGCCTCGGCCGCACTCGGTCCCTTCATCCGCCTGTTCGACGACACGTTCTCGATCGACGATGTCAAGCGCGCGGTCGTGCGCCTCAAGGTCGAGGGCGAGGATGGGTTTTCGCTGGAGGGCGCGAGTTCGATGGCCGAGATCAGCCGCTCGCCGGAAGAGCTGATTGCCGCCGCCATGGGTCCGCACCACCAGTATCCGGACGGGCTGGCGCTCTATCTCGGCACCATGTTCGTGCCGTCGAAGGATCGCGGCGAGAAAGGCAAGGGTTTTACCCACAAGGTCGGCGACATCGTCACCATCTCGTCGGAAAAATTCGGCGCGCTGGTCAACAGGGTGCGGCTGTCGCCCGATTGTCCGCACTGGACCTACGGCGCCAGCCATCTGATGCGGGAATTGGCGAAGGCCGATCTCATCTAGCATCTCGACACCCAGCCAGGGTGCGGCTGCCGACGCTGGTCCTGATAGGCGTTGGGTGGCTGCCGGCGTCATCCATGTCGGGGCTGATCGCGCTATCGCGGCCCGAGGCGAGGACAATTCGTTTGGCTGCCTCGCCGCCAATTATCCGACAGTCGGAAAATCGCCTCAACTGATGCAATCTGATGGGACCGTTGATGGCGCCCCGTCAGGCGCCAACTACATCTGCAGATGGAGGCTTGCCATCCGTCGAAAAAGGGAATGCTCTGACGCGTCCGACCGGCGCTGGCAAAAGATGCAATCCGGCTGTCGCCGGAACACAAGGGACGGATTGAGAACTGACCATCTACAAACGGGAGGAAATCAAATGCTGACACGGCTAAGACTCGTCCTATACGGCCTGTTGGTGGCGCTGATGGTGATACCAGCAGTGGCACAGGCCAAGACGTTCTACTGGATTTCGCATGGCGGTCCGGCCGATCCGGTCTGGACCTATTTCCTGGCCGGCGCCAAGCAATGGGCCAAGGACACCGGCAACACCGTCAACACCTCGTTCCACAATGGCGATGTGGCCTCGCAGCAGGAAGCGGTTCGCGCCGCCCTCTCCGCCAAGGCCGATGGTATCGTCACCACGAGCCCCGATCCGGGCAGCCTGGTAGAGATCGTCAAGGAAGCGCGTGCGGCGAAAGTGCCGATCATCAATTTCAACACGCCCGACCCTAAAGCGGATTTCAACGCCTATGTCGGCGGCGACAATGTCACCTTTGGCAAGCACTGGGCACAGTATCTGGTCGACAAGGGGCTGGTGAAGAAAGGCGACTTCGTCTGGATGCCGGTTGAAATCCCCGGCGCCACCTATGGCGTCCAGGAAGAAGAAGGCATCAAGAGCGTCTTCGAGCCGCTCGGCATCACCTACGAGATCACCGAAGCCACGCTCGACCAGGCTGAAGTGATCAACCGCATGGTCGACTACCTCACAGCCAACAAGGCCAAGGTCAAGGCGATCATCGGCCTCGGCGACCTTGTCACCGGCTCGATCAAGCGGGTGTTCGACCAGGTCGGTATCAAGGCGGGCGAAATTCCGGTCGTCGGCTGGGGCAACTCGCTCGACACCACCCAGGAAGTGCTGAACGGCTATGTCAATGCCGGCCAGTGGCAGGACCCGCAGGCGACCAGCTATGTGGCACTTTCGCTGGCCAATATGGCCGCCAGCGGCATTCCTCCGGGCTTCAACGTCATCACCGGCGCGCTCTACGAAAAGGACACCGCGCAGATCTACGACGACATCCTGTCCGGCAAGTAACATCCCAAACCCAAACAGTCGCGATCGCCCCGGCGGTCGCGACTGGCTTCTCATTTTCGCCGAGCCCTTCGCGCAAGGATGTGCGAGGCTCAGCCTTTCCACTCATGTCGCGGGTTGCTCGTGGAAAATCGTTCGCTCATCCAACACCTGGTCGCGCGGCCAGAATTCGGCCCCTTCGTGCTGCTCGTGGTCGAGATCGCCGTTTTCTGGGGCTTCAATCACGACTTCCTGTCGCCGCAGAACATCTCCAACACGCTTGCCTTCACCGTCGAGCTCGGCCTGATCGCGCTGGCGATGACGCTGTTGATGACGTCGGGCGAATTCGACCTCTCGGTCGGTTCGCTGTTCGGTTTCTCGCCGGTGCTGATGTGGACGCTGTTCAACAGCGGCCTGACCTCGCTGGAGGTCGGCTTTGTCGCCGCACTTCTGGTTGCCGGCTTCATCGGGCTGGTGAACGGCTGGTTCGTGACGCAGCTCAAGATCCCGTCCTTCCTGGTGACGCTCGGCATGCTTTTGGTGGTGCGCGGCACCGCCCTTTTCGTCACCGATGGTTTTCCGCAGCGCACCTGGAGCGCGGAAGGCAGCTGGCTGGCGGAGGCGCTGGTCGGCGACTTCTTCATCGGGCCCTTCCGCATCTACATGTCGCTGTTCTGGTTCATCGCCGCGGCCATCGCGCTCGGCTATGTGCTGACGCAGAGCCGGACCGGCAACTGGATCCAGGCGGCCGGCGGCAATCCCAGTGCGGCGCGCGCCCGCGGCGTCAATGTCAGCGGCGTCAAGATCGGCCTGTTCGTGCTGTCGTCGGTCATGGCGTCGCTCGCCGGCGTCATCTCTTCGCTGCGCACTTCCGCCGCCAATCCCAACAGCGGCACCGGCTATGAGTTGGAGGTCATCGCCATGGTGGTGATCGGCGGCACGGCGCTGACCGGCGGGCGCGGCACCATCATCGGCACCGTGCTCGGCATCCTGATCCTGCGCGTGATGCGCAACGGCATCGTGCTGATCGGCGTGCCAGGTCTTGCCTACAACATCTTCATCGGCGCGATCATCCTTGGCATGATGGCGCTCCATTCATGGCTGGAACGCCGGCATCAGGCGGGGACTTGAACCATGGCCGAGCCACTGATCCGCATGACGAACATCCGCAAGTCCTATGGCCGCGTGCAGGCGCTGGAGGATGCCAATTTCCATGTCAATGAACGGGAGATCGTCGGCCTGCTCGGCGACAATGGCGCCGGCAAGTCGACACTGATCAAGGTGCTTTCGGGCGCCGTTCCATTGACCAGCGGCGATATCTTCATCCGCGGCCAGAAGGTAAGCCTACGCAGCACCAGAGACGCCATCGCCCAGGGTATCGAGACGATCTACCAGGACTCGGCGCTGGTCACGCAATTGTCGATCGCGCGCAATCTGTTCCTCGGACGCGAACCGATCAAGCCGCCGCGCTTCCTCAACCGGATGGACCAGGACGCCATGAACACGGTTGCCCGCGACCTGCTCAAGCAGGTCGGCATTTCCAAGAACATCCCGCCGACGACACCGATCGGCTCGCTGTCGGGCGGCGAGCGCCAGGCGGTGGCGATCGCGCGCGCCATGCATTTCGACAGCGACCTGATCATCCTCGACGAGCCGACCAACAATCTCGGCGTCGCCGAAACACAGGGCGTGCTGAGCTTCGTGCGCAACGCCCGCGATTCCGGTCATTCCTGCATCTTCATCGCGCACAACATCCACCATGTCTTCCAGGTGGTCGACCGCATTGTCGTCATGCGCCGGGGCAAGGTGGTCGCCGACGACATCGACCCGAAGAAGACCAGCGTGGCGGAAGTCGAACGGATCATCACCGGCATGTCGGACAAGGAAATCCGCGATGCCATCGCCGATGGCAAGCCATCGCACTGACTATCGGGTGATGGGCGGCAATCATCCATCACCTCAGATCGCATCGCTCGTCTGGCGCGGCATCGCATCGGCGCATAGGGTTGCGGCATGAAAATCCACCGTCTCGGATATCGCCCGCAATTGCGGGCCGTGGGTTGCGGCATGAAAGCCACCGTTTCGGATAACGCCCGCAATCGCGGGCCGGGGGTTGCGGCATGAAAGCTACCGTCTCGGATATCGCGCGCAATTGCGGGCTGTCGACCGCAACGGTCGACAGGGTGCTCAACAACCGGCCGGGTGCGAGCGCCGCCAACCGGCAGCGCGTCATGGAGGCGGCCAAGCAGTTGGGCTATCTGCCGGTCGCCGATCAGGTGACGCTGCCTTCGCGGCCCGCGCACCTCGAATTCCTGCTGCCTATCGGCAGTAATGCCTTCATGCGCGATCTTGCCGGGCATATCGAGGACTACGCCGCGCGCCTGCCGCTCGTCGCCTCGTGCCGGATCCACAATCTCGCTGGCATCTCGCCGAACGCGCTGCAGAGTGCCGTCGAAAATCTCTCACTGCGGGCCAATGGCGTCGGTGTCATCGCCGTCGATCATCCGCGTACGCGCAACATCCTGCGCGACATTGTCGACGCCGGCATGCGCCTGGTGACGCTGGTATCAGATGTTCCGGCGGCACCACGATCGGCCTATGTCGGCATCGACAACCGGGTGGCGGGACGAACGGCGGCGCTGTTGATGGGACGCTTCCTTGGCGGCCGCACCGGCCATCTGGCGATGGTCGTAGGTTCCCGCTCCTATCGCGGCCACGAGGAACGCGAAATGGGTTTCCGCTCGGTGCTCAATGAAGAGTTTCCCAACCTGACTGTGAGCAGCGCCGTCGAGATCAACGACGAACCCGACGTCAGCTACATCGAAACCATGAAGGCACTGCACAACGAGCCGGAACTGCTGGGCATCTATTGCGTGGGAGCCGGACACTCGGGCGTTGCAAGGGCGATCCGGGAAGCCAGGCCGAACCGCAAGCCGGTGTTCATCTGCCACGACCTCACCAAGGACACGCGCGGCCATCTCGTCGACGATCTGCTCGATGTCGTCATCGACCAGAATGCCAGGCTGATCGCGGAACAGTCGGTCATTCGCCTGCTCGGCTCGATTGCATCCTCGGCGCCGTATCTGACGCGGAAGTTTATCGAGCCGCGGTTGATCTTCAGGGAAAACGTTCCAGTGCAGTGAAGGCGCGTCTGATTGCAGACTGAGCTTTTCCTGCCACAACCCGCAACTTTCGCGGGCGTCACGGCAAATCTGCACAGCAGCTATGCACGATTCATTATTGCCGAATCATTGGGCAAATCGTAGTTTCTGGTTGTCGGCCATCTACTCCTCCCAGATGCGATGCCGACGCTGAATGGGGCGCACCTCCTCCCGCGCCACATTCGAAATCGAGCCCGCTGCCACCTCCTCCCGGCAGCGGGCTTTTTTCGTTCCAGCGACGGTTGCAACATTGCTCACGTCAAAAGACGCGAGACATCGTTCACTCTCGGTCGCAAGATCGAATAAGGGCCATCAGCTGCCGCAGCGAGACTTCAGCCGGAGGCGGTGCTGCCTCTGAAGGAGACGATCAGCCCTTCCGCCATGCGGACGAACTGCGCGCTCGGGCCTTCCGTGCCGACGCTCTGAACACTGACACGGGCGCCTTCAAGCAGAAGCGACAGCGTGTCGGCGAGCAACTCGGCCTGGCCGATGCCGGCATCCCTGCACAGCGTCACGAGGCGATCGCGCTGTGCTTCCTTGAGTTCCTTGATCACGCGCCTGGCCGGATGATCGGTCTCGCTCAGTTCGACGGCGGCATTGGCCATATCGCAGCCGCGGCCGTCCGCCCTGAGCATATCGGCGGCAACCCGGACCCAGGCATGCAGTTGCGCCAGCTTGTCGCCAGGGTGCTCGGTTTCGAACTTTTCCCACATTGCACCAGCCTTGCAGGCGGTGGCGCGCAGGCATTGGATGATGAGGTCGTCCTTTGAATCGAAATGACGATAGAGCGTCATCTTGTTGGTTCCGGCGGCCTCAGTGATCGCGTCGATGCCGACGCCCTTGATGCCATGCTTGTGAAACATGTCCTGCGCCGTCTCCAGGATCCTGTCCCGGGGGCGGGCGCGCTCCACAGTGCCGTCTTCCATCAAAACCTCCTTGGTTTCCCAAAAATCCCTCGGTACGCCTCTTGACTAGGGTGTTACCGGTCTGTAACGTCACGAATGTTACTTACTGGTAACACCTATATCGCCTTTCGTCAATCACAAGGCCGTGATCTGGTCCTACCAGATCAAAACAGGCCAGATCGAGACAGGCGAAAAATTGAGATCATGCGGCCTCGGCCGGTGAAGAGATGAAAACGGTTCGCGAGCATGGGCTGCGAATCGATAGACAAGGAGCCGGCCAATGCCACAGCGCCGCGATCTTACCATAGATGAAGCCGTCCGGGATCCGATGATCCGGCTGGTCATGAAAGCCGATGGCGTCGACCCGCGCGCCTTCGAGACGATGCTGCGCTCGCTCGCCGATGCACAGCGCCGCGAGGTGCCGTTGCTGCGTTCCCTGGAGGAACGCAGTGATGGGCGCGGCCAAAGGCTGTCCAGGGTTGCCGGCGCCTTCGGGCGGGCAAGAGCAGCCGGGGAGGCGTGCGTGTCGTGGTAAACTTTTTCATCCACCGTCCGATCTTCGCCTCGGCGATCGCCATCATCATGGTGCTCGCCGGGACGATTTGTTATTTCCTGCTGCCCGTTTCGCAGTTTCCCGACATCACGCCGCCACAGGTCGTGGTCAGCGCCCACTATCCGGGCGCCAGCGCGCAGGTGGTCGCGGACACCGTGACGACGCCGCTCGAGCAGCAGATCAACGGCGTGCAAGGCATGACCTACATGTCGTCGACGAGCTCCAATGACGGCTCCTCGACCATCACCATCACCTTCGATGTCGGTTATTCGCTCAGCACCGCCGCCGTCGACGTCCAGAACCGCGTCTCGCAGGCTGCCTCATCGCTGCCGGCGATCGTCAACCAGGGCGGCGTTACCATCAAGAAGCAGAATCCGAACTTCGTCCTCATCGTCAACCTGACCTCGCCCGACAGTTCGGTCGATCCGGTGGCGCTGAGCAACCTTGCCTATCTGCAGGTGGTCGATCCGCTGAAGCGGTTGCCCGGCGTCGGCGACGTGCAGATCTTCGGCGAACGGCGATATTCGATGCGCGTCTGGCTCGATCCGGACAAGCTCGCCAATCTCGGCATTACCGCGGTCGACGTTCAAAACGCCATCTCCGAGCAGAACGTCCAGGTGGCGGCCGGCAAGATCGGCCAGTCGCCGGCCCCCGCCGGCACCGCTTTCGAAATGCAGGTCAACGCCGTCGGCCGCCTGAGCGATCCCAAGGAATTCGGCGACATCGTCGTGCGCGCCAACACGGACACCGGCTCGCTGGTCAGGCTGCGCGACGTCGCCCGCATTGAGCTCGGCGCGCTGCAATATTCGTCGTCGGCCTTCTTTGGCAAGGACCCGACGGTGGTGCTCGCCGTCTACCAGATGCCCGGCTCCAACGCGCTCGATCTGCAGCAGCGTGTCAAGGACAAGATGCAGGAGCTTTCGGGCCGTTTCCCGAAGGGCGTCTCCTATGCGATGCACTATGACACGACCCGCTTCGTCTCGGCGTCGATGCATGACGTGCTGATCACGCTCGGCGAAGCGCTGGTGCTGGTCGTCGCCGTGGTGTTCCTTTTCCTTCAGAGCTGGCGCACGACGATCATCCCGACTATCGCCATTCCGGTGTCGCTGGTGGCGACGCTGGTCGTCATGGAGATGCTCGGCTTCTCGCTCAATATGCTCAGCTTGCTCGGCATGGTGCTGGCGATCGGCCTCGTCGTCGACGATGCCATCGTGGTGGTCGAAAACGTCGAGCGGCAGCTGGAGGCCGGGCTCAAACCGCTGGCGGCGACAAAGGCCGCGATGGCCGAAGTCACCGGTCCGATCATCGCCACCACAGCCGTGCTGATGGCGGTGTTCGTGCCGGTCGCCTTCATTCCGGGCGTCTCCGGCAAACTCTACAACCAGTTCGCGCTGACGGTGGCGATTTCCGTCGGCATCTCCGCCTTCAACTCGCTGACGCTCAGCCCCGCGCTCAGTGCCGCCTTCCTGCGGCATCGCGAGCCGACGCAGTTCGTGCTGTTCCGCTGGTTCAACACCGGCTTCGACAGGCTGTCGCATGCCTATGCCAATGGCGTGCGCATTCTCATCCGCTTGCGCTGGATCATGCTCGGCCTGTTCGCCGCCGGACTGGTCGCCACTTACTTCGTCTGGCAGCGACTGCCCTCGACATTCCTTCCGGTCGAGGACCAGGGCTATTTCTTCGTCGTCATCCAGTTGCCCGACGGCGCTTCGCTGGAACGCACCGACGCGGTGGCGCAGAAGGCGCGCGACATCCTGCAGGCAACGCCCGGCGTCGACATCGTCGGCTCGATCAGCGGACTGAACTTCCTGACCAGTGCCGCCCAGTCGAATTCGGCGGTCGAATTCGCCATCCTCAAACCTTGGGAGGAACGCGGTCCCGACCAGAGCGCCTCGAAGCTCGTCGCCGACGTGCGCGGCAAGCTGATGCAGATTCCGGAAGCCTTCGCGCTGAGCTTCGATCCGCCCTCGATCCCCGGTATCGGCACCACGGGCGGCTTCGAGTTCGTCGTCGAGGATCTCACCGGTCGCGGCAGTTCAGCCCTCAACGATGCGACGCAAGCCGTGATCGCCGAGGCGCGCAAGCAGCCGGAGATCAATCCGCAGCAGCTGTTCTCGCCGTTCTCGACCTCGACGCCGCAGTTCAACTACGACCTCGACCGCAGCAAGGCCAAGCTGCTCGGCCTCAACCTGCCCGATGTGTTCAGCACGCTGCAGATCTATCTCGGCTCACTCTACGTGAACGATTTCAACCTGTTCGGCCGCACCTTCCGTGTGACCATCCAGGCTGACAAGGATGCACGTGCGGGTGCCGCCGACATTTCGCGGCTCTATGTGCGCAATGCCTCCGGCGGCATGGTGCCGCTCAGCACGCTGGGCAAACTCGTGCCCTTCGTCGGCCCGGAAACCGTGCCGCACTACAACAACAACGCCTCGGCCTCGATCAATGGCGGCGCCGCGCCCGGCTTCTCCTCGGGCCAGGCGGTCGCCGCGATGGAACGGGCCGCCGCCACAGCGCTGCCCAGGGATTTCGGTTTCGAATGGACCGGCATCACCTTCCAGGAGCTCAAGGCAGGATCGATCGCGTCCGTCGTCTTCGGCCTCGCCATCGTCTTCGTCTTCCTGATCCTGGCGGCGCAGTATGAGAGCTGGGCGATGCCGTTCATGGTGCTGCTGGCGGTGCCGCTCGCTCTGTTCGGCGCGTTCGTGGTGCTGTGGGCGCGCGGCATGCAGATCGACGTCTACTCGCAAATCGGCTTCGTCATGCTGATCGGCCTGGCGGCGAAGAACGCGATCCTGATCGTCGAGTTCGCAAGGCGACGGCGTGAGGAAGGCTTGAGCATTGTCGAGGCGGCGATGGAAGCCGCACGGCTCAGGCTGCGGCCGATCCTGATGACGGCCTTCGCTTTCATCCTCGGCGTGCTGCCGCTGATGTTTGCGACCGGCGCCGGTGCAGCAAGCCGTCAGTCGATCGGCACCACCGTCTTCGGCGGCATGGTCGCCGCGACCATCCTGTCGCTGGTGTTCGTGCCGGTATTCTACGCGGTCATCGAACAGCTGCGCGAACGCCGCGGCAATGACGAACCCGCTACTCAAGACAATGAGCCAACGACTGACCACGCCTTCCCGCCCCTGGCGGAAGCGGCCGAATAAGATTGGAGACTGATCATGCGTAAATGGAAAATCGCGTTGGGAACAGCCGTCGCGCTGGGTGCGATCTCGGTGGCCAGTGTCCACCTGCTCGACATGGGCAACCTTAGCCTCAATGCCGGCACGGCCGGTGCCGCACCTGCCCCGGCGGCGTTCGTCATGCCGGTGCCGGTGGTCAGCGTCGTCAGGAAGACGATCCCGATCTACCTCGACTATGCCGCGCGGACGGAACCGATCCGCAGCATCACCTTGCAGGCCAGGATTCCCGGCTATCTGCAGGAACAGACCGCTGCTGACGGCGTCGACGTCCGGCAAGGCGATCTTCTCTACAAGATATCGCCTGACGACTTCCAGGCCGCTCTTGACCAGGCGAAGGCGCAGGTGCAGCGCGACATGGCGACGCTCGACTATGCCCGCTCCAATCTTGGCCGTGGCACCGAGCTCGCCAAGAGCGGTTACCTCGCCAAGGATGGCTTCGACCAGCGCACCAGCACCTTGCGCGAGGCACAGGCGTCGCTCGCGCTCAACCAGGCGGCGGTCCGCACGGCAGAGCTCAATTTGAGCTATGCCGAAATCCGGGCGCCGTTTGGCGGACGCCTGGGCCGCAACCAGGCCTCTGTCGGAACGCTGGTCAGCGTCGCCGGCACGGTGCTCAACACGCTGGTGCAGCTCGATCCGATCTACGTCACCTTCAATCCGAGCGAGACGGATCTGGCCGAGATCGAGCAGGCCCGCGCCAACGGCCCGATCGAGGTCGAGGTGCTGCTTCCCGGCCAGACCGAGGCGAGCCAGAAGGGCGAGCTGACCTTCATCGACAATTCGGTCGACCGTTCGACCGGCACCATCACCGCGCGAGCGACGATCGGCAATGGCAAGTTCACCCTGTTGCCCGGCCAATATGTTCGTGTCCGGCTGCATGTGAGGCAGCAGCCCGATGCGCTCATGGTGCCGCAGACGGCGCTGGGCTCGAGCCAGCTCGGCAAATATCTCTATGTCGTCGGCAAGGGCAACACGGTCGACCAGCGGCTGGTTTCGCTCGGCCCGACGAGCGGCGGTCAGGTCGCCATCTTGAGCGGCGTCGCCGAGGGCGATCAGATCATCACGGGCAATCTGCAGAAGATCGGACCCGGAATGCCTGTATCGCCAATGCCGGAAAAGCCGGCCACCTGAACACCCCCGTCAGGACCGGCTTCAGCGCGGCGCCCCGGCCTTCCCACAGGTCGCGGGCGCCGTTTTCGTGAGCAATTCCACGAGGCGGGCGACATCGGCGCGGTCGGCCTTGGCCGGCTGCTTCAGCGGCCGCGCGGCCTGAGGCTGAAGAGGCAACATTCCAGCGGTCCCCAAGAATCCGAAGATGACCTCTTGTTAGATTGTCGACAATCTGCTTGTCTTGCTTTCGGTTACCTTGGGAGCAGCCGAATGGGGAAAGCGGACTTCAGTCCGATCGCGGACACGACGCGCCGCGCCGAGATTGTCGCGCTGCTGCGGCGCGCGATCCTGACCGGGCAGCTCGAACCCGGCCAGAAGCTCAACGAGCTTAGGATTTCCGAACAGATGCGGGTCAGCCGCGCGCCGCTGCGCGAGGCGATGCGCGAGCTGGTCCAGGAAGGCATCCTGACCAGCATTCCCTATGCCGGCACCTTCGTCATCGAGGTCACGGCCAAGGACATCGACGACGCCTATTCGTTCAACAAGGTGATGGACGAGCTGGCCATCGAGCGGGCGTGGCCGCTGCGCGACCAGCGCTTCTTCGACGAGCTCGACCGGCGCCATGAAGCAGTGAAGCAGGCGACCCGTGCGTTGGACACGACGCGCCAAATCGAAACCGCGCTGCAACTGCATGGCCTGATCTACGAATGGGCCGACAATTCGGTGCTGCTGGAAACCTGGCATCGGCTGACCAGCCGGCTGCAGATGTATTTTGCGCTCCACCAGCATGCCCGCAATGAGCCGGTGCCGGCCGAAGACGCTCACGAAACCTATGTGCGGTTGCTGAAGGGCAAGGACATGCGTGCAGCGCAACGCCACGCCAGGGAGCACATCGATCTCGATTTCGAGGAGTTGCTTTCCTACGCGCGCGGCCTCGAACAACGCCCATCGAAGGGCGCCTGACCCGTTCCCAACATCACAGACAACGGAAAAGACACGTGCAGATCGAAATCATCAAGGCCTACCATGTCGTGCAGCCCTTCGTGGACGGGCCCTACCGCATGTCGAAGGGGCGCGTTGCCGACGCCTTCGACGCGGTGATCGTGTCGATTACATCAGACAGCGGCATCACCGGCTGGGGCGAAATGGCGCCGCTCGGTAATTTCTACTCGCCCGCCTTCGCCGCCGGCGTCCGTGCCGGCGTGGTGGAGATCGCGCCGCATCTGATCGGCCAAGAGCCGCGCGGACTGGCCGGCATTGGCCGGCTGATGGACACGGTGTTCAAGGGCCATCCCTACATCAAATCGGCGCTCGACATGGCCTGCTGGGATCTCGCCGCACGTGCCGCCGACGTGCCGCTGGTGACACTGCTCGGCGGCCGGGAGAGCGAGACCACCGAACTCTACAAGGTCGTCACCCATGGCAGCGTCGACGCCATGGCCGCGCTGGCCAAGCGCATCGTCAAGGACGGCTTTCACCGGCTGCAGGTCAAGGTCGGCGGCAATGTCCATGACGACATTGAGCGCGTCACTGCGGTCGCCGCTTCGGTGCCGAAAGGCACGGTCATCTTCTGCGACGCCAATGCCGGCTGGACACCCTACAAGGCGCGCCAGTTCGCCGATGCGACGCGCGCCATCGACTACACGTTCGAGCAGCCCTGCACGACGATCGACGAATGCATGTCGGTGCGCCGCTCGCTCGACAAGCCCATGGTGCTCGACGAGTCCGTCGCCTCGCTGGATGACATGCTCGACATCCATCGCAAGGGTGCGGCCGACGGGCTGACCTTGAAGATTTCGCGGCTCGGCGGCGTCAGCAAGACACGCCAGATCCGCGACCTCGCCGTCGACCTCGGTTTCATGATCACCGTCGAGGACACCGGCGGCGCCGAGATCGACACCGCTGCCATGGCGCATCTGTCGCTATCGACGCCCGAAGAGCGCCGGCTGCACGCGATCGCCTTCCATGAATGGGTGACGGTGCGCACGGCGTCGAACATGCCCCCGGTCACCGGCAGCCGCATGGGCATTCCGGACGGACCGGGCCTTGGCATCGACGTCGTTCCCGACCTGCTCGGAAAACCTTTCTTCGAGGTCGGTCGCTGAGATGAAAATCCGCGGCATCAAAGCCGCGCCGATCAACTTGCGCCTCGAAGCGCTCTATGCCTGGGCGTTCGGCGAGTTCGACGGGTTTTCACCGACCATTGTCGAGGTCGAGGATGGGAGCTTGCTCGGGACATAGCGCGGCGCGTACCCTCCCGAAGGCAGGGAGGGCTATCGATGGATCTTTTCAAACTTAAAGGCGATGTCGCGCTGGTCACGGGCGCCGGCAGCGGCATCGGCCAGGCGATCGCGATCGGGCTGGCCGAGGCGGGTGCCGACGTCGCCTGTTTCGGCCATGCCTCGAAAGGTGGACTGGACGAAACCGCGCACCGGATCACGGCACTCGGCCGCAAGGCGCTCGTGCTGGCCGGCACGGTGACGTCTGAGGGTGATCTCGCGGCGGCGATCGAACGCGTCGAGAGCGAACTCGGTGCGCTGACCGTCGCCGTCAACAATGCCGGCATTGCCGGCTCCGAGCCGGCCGAGACGCTGTCGCTGGAGACATGGCAGAAGGTGCACGAGGTGAATGTCGCCGGCGTCTTCCTGTCCTGCCAGGCGGAGGCCCGCAAGATGCTGGCGCGACGCAAGGGCTCGATCGTCAACATCGCCTCGATGTCTGGCACCATCGTCAACCGCGGCCTGACGCAAGCGCACTACAATTCCTCGAAAGCCGCCGTCATCCACATGTCGAAGAGCCTCGCCATGGAGTGGGCCGACCGTGGGCTGCGGGTCAACGTCGTCAGCCCGGGTTACACGCTGACGCCGATGAACAAGCGGCCGGAGGTGGCGGAAGAGGTCAAGATCTTCAAGCGCGACACGCCGATGGGGCGCATGGCGGCGCCGGAGGAAATGGTCGGACCGACAGTGTTCCTGGCCAGCCGCGCATCGAGCTTCGTTACCGGCCTCGACCTGATTGTCGATGGCGGCTACGTCTGCTGGTAAGGCTGTTCGTGGACCGGGTGCCGTGACCGACTTCGCCCTCAGTCTGGAATTCCGCAGTGCGCAGAGGCGTCAGCCGTTGCGCCGCATGAACGTTGGTATATATACTTTCATCCTATGAAACGGCGTCGACGAGGATGGAGCTCGCCGGCCGAGATCATGGGATTTTGATGGCTCGCACGTCTCAGAGCGCCGCCGGAGCGGCGATCGATCCGTTGACGATTGCTCGCGCAGCAATCCATCCGATGCCATGACGCGGATCCATCCGATACCACACCATCACCAGATTGAGCACCATTTTGCCTGCGCCGATCGCGGCTGCAGCATGGGCATGGTGCGAACGAGCTTGCGTAACGACCAGCCTTTCCAACACAATCAAGAAAAGACGCAAGAAGGGAACGACTGAAAACATCCACATGGTTTGACAGGAGAACCAAACATGTCATTTCGCAGTGTGATTTCGAATCTATCAATGGGAGCCTTCGCGCTTGCCGCCGCAAGTGCGCTTACATCGCCGGCCCAAGCCGCCGCACCGGAATCCAACGACCCGATCAAGATCGCGCTGTTCGACTGGACCAGCGTCAATCTGAACGCCAAGATCCTCGGCGGCATCCTGGAAAAACTCGGCTACACTGTCGAATATCCGACCGCCGACTACCTCTCCAGCCTGACCACGGGTCTCACCAATGGCGATCTCGATGTCGGCCTGGAGTTCTGGGACACGACCGCCGGCGAGGCGATGAAGGCTTCCGATGCGACCGGCCAGACCGAACGGCTGGGCAAGCTCGGACCTAAGGCCAAGGAAGAGTGGTGGTTTCCCGAATACATGAAGGAGAAGTGTCCGGGCCTGCCCAATTGGGAAGCGCTGAAGGAGCCGAAATGCGCCGAAGCCTTTTCAACGGCGGAGACCGCACCGAAGGGCCGTTATCTCGGCGGCCCGGTAACATGGGAAGGCTTTGACGACGAGCGCGTCGAGGCGCTGAAGCTGCCCTTCACCGTCATCCATGCCGGCACCGACGCGGCGATGTTCGCCGAACTGGACTCCGCCTATCAGCGCAAGGCGCCGATCATGCTGTGGATCTATTCGCCGCATTGGGCGCCGGCCAAATACAAGGGCGAATGGGTCGAATTCCCCGAATATACGCCCGAGTGCTACAACGATCCGAAATGGGGCACCAACCCCGACGCCAAATACGATTGCGGCAAGCCGCATGGCGAGATCTGGAAGTACTCCTGGGCCGGCATGAAGGACAAATGGCCGGTCGCCTACAAGGTGGCGAAGGCCTACACGGTCGACACCGACGAACTCAACAAGATGAGCGGCGACATCGATCTCGGCGGCAAGACGCCCGAAGACGTCGCCGCCGCCTGGATTGCTGCCCACGAGGCCGACTGGAAAGCCTGGGCGCAGTAATCGTTCCAACTGGAAAAATGAGACCCGGCTGTTGATCAGCCGGGTCTCAATTCTTGATGTTCCAGAAGGACGTTTGAATGACGGACAAGACTGAACAGGGACCAAACGCGGCAGGCACGCCAAAGGATGCCCGCCCGATAAAGCTTGCCTGCCGCAATGTCTGGAAGCTGTTCGGATCGAACGCGGCCAACTTCATCCGCGAACGCGACGGCAAGGCCAGCATGGCCGATGTCACTGCCGCCGGACTGGTCGGCGCGGTGCGCGCCGTAGACCTCGAAATCCGCCAGGGCGAAATCTTCATCATCATGGGCCTGTCGGGCTCCGGCAAGTCGACGCTGGTGCGCTGCATGTCGAGGCTAGTCGAGCCGACCCACGGCAAGGTCGAATTCGAGGGCAAGGACCTCCTGAAAATCTCGGATGCCGCGCTCATCGAACTGCGGCGACACCGCATGGGCATGGTGTTCCAGAATTTTGCGCTTCTGCCGCATCTCAACGTGCTGGAGAACATCGCCTTCCCGCTCAGCATCCAGGGGCAGGACCGGGCGACGCGCGAGGCACGGGCCCGCGAGGTCATCGAGCTTGTCGGCCTGCGCGGTCGGGAACATTTCTATCCGCGCGAATTGTCCGGCGGCCAGCAGCAGCGTGTCGGCATCGCCCGCAGCCTGGCGACAAAACCGGAAATCTGGTTTCTCGACGAGCCGTTCTCGGCGCTCGATCCGCTGATCCGCCGCGAGATGCAGGACGAGCTGATGCGGCTGCAGACCATGCTGCACAAGACCATCGTCTTCATCACCCATGATTTCGACGAAGCCATCCGGCTGGCCGACCGCATCGCCATCATGAAGGACGGCGAGGTCATCCAGATCGGCACGCCGGAGGAGCTGGTGGTCAATCCGGCGACCGACTATGTCGCCGAGTTCACCCGCGACGTCGACCGCGCCAAGGTGATCTCGGCACGCAGCCTGATGCGCGCCTGCGACGGCTCGGAGCATGGCGGCACGGTGGCGCCGGATGCCAAGATCGCAAGCTTCTCGGCCGGTATCGTTGCCGCCAACAAGCCGTTCGCGGTGGTCAACGGCACCGGCAAGCCGATCGGCGAGGTGACGCCGCAAGCGGTGATCGATCTGCTGGCCGGCATCGATCGCTCGAGGGCCGGCGCATGACGGTGACGGCAAGCGCCAGCGAGGCAAGGGCGCGGCCGATTCAGGTCTGGCTGCTGGTCTGGGCGTTCGCGCTTGCCGCCGTGCTTGTCGTGTTCCTGTTGCAGGACCGTCTGCCCTGGGCCGTCAACTATCCGGCCAGCGCGGTTGTGCCGGTCGCCGACTGGGTCAGCGCGCTGATGCGCTGGATCAAGTCGAACCTGTCGTGGCTGACCCGCTCGATCACCGCGGTCCTTGGCGTGCCGCTCGATTTCGCGCTTAACTTACTGGCCAAGAATTTCAAGATCGGCCATGGCACTGATGCCTATGTCCTGCCGCGCCTGTCCTGGGTCGGTGTCTGCGCTGCCGCTTTCCTTGCTGGACATGCCGTTGGCGGCCGGAAACTCAGCCTGCTGGTTGGTGGCTGCTTCCTCTACATCGCGCTGTTCGGCCAATGGACCAGCGCCATGCTGACGCTGGCGCTGATCTCCATCGCCGTGCCGTTCTGCATCGTCACCGGGCTGTTCGCCGGCATCTGGGCGTGGCGCAAGCCGTGGGCGGAAAGGCTCATCGTCTCCCCGGCGCTCGACCTGATGCAGACGATCCCGACCTTCGCCTACCTGATCCCAATGCTGCTGCTGTTCGGCAACAGCCCGGTCTCGGCGATGATCGCCACCGCAATCTTCGCCACCCCGCCGATGGTGCGGGCGACGATGCTGGGCCTGTCGCGGGTGCCGTCGGAGATCGACGATTTCAGCGAAATGGCCGGCTGCACAGCGCGGCAGAAACTGTGGCGGGTGCTGCTGCCGTCGGCGCGACCGACACTGATGGTCGGCGTCAACCAGGTCATCATGCTGGCGCTGAACATGGTGATCATCGCCTCGATGATCGGCGCCGGTGGCCTCGGCTACGACGTGCTTTTGGCACTGCGCGCGCTGAAGGTCGGCGAAGCGATGGAAGCCGGTCTCGCAATCGTGGCGCTCGCCGTCGCGCTCGACCGGCTGAGTCAGGCCATCGCGCACAAGCAGGCCAAGGGTCATGTCCATCAGGAGATGGGCCCGAGCCTCTGGCGGCGCTACCCCAATCTGACGCTGGCCATCGCCATCCTTGTCGTGACAACGCTGCTCGGCCTGTTCGTGCCGGCCTTCGCGGCGGTGCCGAAGGCGATCACCTTCACCACCGCGCCGCTGTGGAAGGCGGCGGTGAACTGGGTCACGATCAATTTCTTCGATGCGATCGAGGCGTTTCGCGTGGCGCTGATCCTCAACGTGCTGAACCCGCTGCGCGCCTTTTGCGAAGGCTTTCCGTGGCTGGGTGCCGTCTTCCTGCTCGGCCTCGCCGGCTACCAGCTCTCCGGCCTGCGTCTAGCCGCCCTGGTCGCCGCGCTGACCGCCTTCTGCGCCATCACCGGCCTTTGGGAAAAAACCATGGCGACCGTCTATCTCTGCGGCATCTCAGCCTTCATCGCTTGCCTGATCGGCATCCCCATCGGGCTGATGGCCTCGCGTAGCGACCGCTTCGAAAAGATCGTCACCCCGGTCATCGACACGCTGCAGGTGCTGCCGTCCTTCTGCTTCATCATTCCGGTGGTGATGCTGTTCCGGGTCGGCGACGTCACGGCGATGATCGCAACGATAGCCTTCGCCGTGGTGCCGGCGATCCGCTACACCAATCACGGCATCAGGCAGGTGCCGCCGGCGCTGATCGAGGCCGCCAAGGTTTCCGGCTGCACGCCGCGCCAGACCTTCTTTCGCGTGCAACTGCCGCTGGCACTGCCCGAGATCATGCTCGGCGTCAACCAGACGATCCTGATGGCGCTGGCGATGATCATCATCTGCGCCATGGTCGGCACGCGCGATCTCGGCCAGGAGGTGTTCATCGCGCTGTCTAAGGCCGATTCCGGCCGCGGCATCGTCGCCGGCCTGGCGATCGCGTTCATCGGCATCGTCGCCGACCGGCTGTTCAGCGCCTGGACGGCAAGGGCACGGGCAAGGCTGGGGTAGCTTGAGGCGCGACGGCTATTCCGCCGCCACGCCTTTGACTTCCAGATAGCTCTCCATCGAATCGTCCAGCGCCTGCAGCCACGGCGTATGGTGCAGCGGCGCCATGGTGCCGGTCATCAACGAACGGTAGGCGTGGTCGCGGAAGCTCATAATGTCTTCCACCTTGTGGTGTTCCCACTCCATGAAGGTCTGGTTGACCGCCTCGACATCGAAACCGGGATAGTCGGTCTGGTCCATCAATTCCTTGGTGTAGTCGCCCTGGAACCAGATCATCTGCTCGGCGTCTTCCAGCGTTTCCTCACGCGCCCGCCACTTCGCGCCGTGCTCGGCCATCGCCTCGGCGGACGGCAGCTTGATGCGGCCCATGATGACGTCTCGCGCGAACCATGCCTGCGCGTCGAACATATTGAAGGTGTAGAACTGGTCCTGCATGCCGATATAAGAAAGCTGCGGGTTCTTCTCCCAGACGACGCCTTCATAGAGATCAAGCGGCCACATGCGGTTTGCGGTCTTGAGCTTCAAATCGTCGGTCAGGAACGGGAAGGAATGCAGGTATCCGGTGCACAGGATGATGGCGTCGACGTCCTTGGTGGTGCCATCCTTGAAATGCGCCGTCTTGCCGACGACCTTCTGCAGCAGCGGCACCTCTTTCCAATTCTCCGGCCATTTGAAGCCCATCGGCTTCGAGCGGTAGCTGGAGGTGATCGATTTGGCACCGTATTTGTAGCATTGCGAGCCGATGTCCTCGGCCGAATAGGAGCGGCCGATGATCAGGATGTCCTTGCCCTTGAACTCCATAGCGTCGCGGAAGTCGTGGCTGTGCAGGATGCGGCCGTTGAAGGTCGAGAAACCGTCGAAGTATGGCACGTTGGGCACCGAGAAATGCCCGGAGGCGACGACGACGTTGTCGAACTCTTCCGAGTAGGTGACGTCGTTGGTGCGGTCATGCGCGGTGACCGTGAATTTTTTCGTCGTGTCAGAAAAGGTGACCATGCGCACCGGGCTGTTGAAGCGCACCCATTTGCGCACACCTGATTTTTCGACGCGGCCCTTGATGTAGTCCCACAGCACGGCGCGCGGCGGATAGGAGCCGATCGGCCGGCCGAAATGCTCCTCGAAAGTGTAGTCGGCGAATTCCAGGCATTCCTTCGGGCCGTTCGACCAGAGGTAGCGGTACATCGAGCCGTGCACCGGATCGCCATGCTCGTCGAGCCCGGTGCGCCACGTGTAGTTCCACAGGCCGCCCCAGTCCGACTGCTTTTCGAAGCAGACGATCTCGGGAATGTCGGCGCCCTTGTCGTCCGCCGACTTGAAGGCCCTGAGCTGTGCCAGGCCGGATGGCCCGGCTCCGATGACGGCAACGCGACTTTTCATTGCAGGCCTCCCGATCTGATTTCGGCTTTTGTCTTGACGCAATCCCCAAGGGGAAAGCGCTATGGGCTTTTCCCGGGAAAACCGTTTTACGCTTTTCCTGGAATTGCTCTTACGAAACAAATTTCACTCACAGGGACAGTAATTGGCCCTTTCGTGCTGTCAACAGGCCGGTGCTGAAACAAGGTTGCACCGTGGTGGATTTTCGCAAAAAACTGGCGCGGCCAAACGCGAGATCACGCGCATGCGCCTTCAGGCAACTTGCCGTCGCGGTTGCGCTGCTGTATCGGCAGCTTACATGTTCACCTAGAGTGAAATAAATCTGCGGAGTCCCGGGGCCGACATGGCGAAGACAGTTTCCGATTCCAAGGTTGATCCTGTGGCCACGAAAGCAAAGCCGCTGCCAAAGGTTTCTGCCGACGGGAAAACCATCCGCGCGCCGCTGACGCAGAACCCGCATGCCATTCGCGACACGCGCGAAAAAGTGCTGGAGGTGGCGATCGGCCGCGAGGTGCGGGCCTTCCGCAAGAAGCTCGGTATCACCGTCGCCGACCTGGCGGTCGCCACCGACATTTCGCTGGGCATGCTGTCGAAGATCGAGAACGGCATCACCTCGCCGTCGCTGACCACCTTGCAGGCACTGTCGCGGGCGCTCGGCGTTCCGGTCACCGCCTTCTTCCGTCGCTTCGAGGAAGAGCGCAGCGCCGTCTTCGTCAAGGCCGGCCAAGGCCTCGATGTCGAGCGCCGCGGCACCCGCGCCGGCCACCAGTACAATCTGCTCGGCCATATCGGCTCCAACACCAGCGGCGTCGTCGTCGAACCCTATCTGATCACGCTGACCGAGGATTCGGATGTGTTCCCGACCTTCCAGCACGAAGGCATGGAGTTCCTCTACATGCTCGAGGGCGAGGTCGTTTACCGGCACGGCAGCAACCTTTACCCGATGAAGCCCGGCGACAGCCTGTTCTTCGACGCCGATGCACCGCACGGGCCCGAACAGCTGACCAAACTGCCGATGCGCTATCTCTCGATCATCTGCTATCCGCAGAGTGCGGGTTAGTCCGGCCCAAACCCCGGGCTCGTCAGGCTGCCATCATCGAGCTTCGACAGCCATTCGACCAACGCCGGGCGATAGCGTGTCAGGCCCTTGTAGTTGGCCAGTTCGTCGGGCAGGTCGCGGATGACGCGGTGCAGGCGCCGCGCCCATTTCGGCTGGGTCACCAGTTCGTCCATCTTGATCAGGTAGCAGCGGATCGGAAAAACGATGCCGTTCGAGCGCGGCAGGCGCCAGAAGCTCTGCAGTTCGACCCGCAAATGCACCTTGTCGCCGACATTTTCGGGCGTCACCGTCGCCCGGTCCGGACCCCATTTGTGATAGTTCTCAGGGCTCGTATCGAGGCGTGGATTGATGGTCATCGTCCAGTTCAGGCGCCGCGCCGGCTTGCCTTGCTGGATGTTGGTGAGGAATTTCAGCGCCCTGACGAAAATCCCCTTCTCATGCGCCAGCGGCACCGGCGCGTGCCATTCGAAGAAGTTCATGCCGATGTCGAAATCGAGCGACCAGTCGGCCTGGGTGGTGACCATGCCGGCATCCATCCACAGATTGCCGTCGCGCTGGTCGAGGATGCAGAAATCGCCCTGGCTCTGGCGAGTGATGTACTCCATCGGTCCGTAAGGCAGTGTCGAGGTGTCGCCGAAGGTGAAGGTGTCATCGATGCCGAGCGGCCGGTTGATCCAGCGCCAGCGGTCGCCATCGCGCGTCAGCGTGAAGTGCTCGGGATAGCCTAATGCCTGCTGCTCCATCAGGAGTTCGAGCAGGTCCCAGCCGGCCAGCGTCATGTGCGGCAGCGACTGGCAGCGTAGCGGATCCTCGGCCAACACCAAGGCACGGTCCTGCATCTCGGCGACATAGTGCTCGTCGACGTCGATCAGGTTTTCCAGCACGCTGCCCTTCGGCCCGACGACATGCGGCTCGATGTTCACCGCGTACATGTAGGCATCTTCGTGGAACGGGAACGGAAACCGCCTTATGTGTTCCGGGCTGTTCTTGAAGGTGAAATCGTCGCGGAACGTTTCCTTGCGAAAGGTGATGCCCATGATTTCCTCCTAGCGCTCCAGGACCAGCGACCGGCCCTCGAAGCGCGACACGCACGGCATGATCTTTTTGCCTGAACGGTGCTCTTCCTCGCTCAGCCAGTGGTCGTTGTGGATGAACCTGCCGTCCGAAGAGATGACGTTGGTTTCGCATTGGCCGCAGACGCCGCCGCGGCAGAGATAGGGTGGATCGACGCCGGCCGCCTCGATCGCCTCGAGCAGGCTCTGCTGTTCATCGACACGGATCGTCTTGGCGCTGACGGCAAGCGTCACGTCGAACGGCAACCCGGGCTGAGGTGCCGCGAAATGCTCGAAATGGACGGTCTCCCGCGGCCAGCCAAGGGCTGCTGCGCGATCCCGCACCCAATTGATCATGCCGGCCGGGCCGCAGACATAGAGATGCGTGCCGAGCGGCTGCGTCGACAGCAAGCGGTCGAGCTCGATGCGTTCCTCGCGGTCGTCGTGATAGAGCCTGATGCGGCTGCCGTAGCGCTCGCGCAGCACATCGGCATAAGTGCCGAGCGATGCGGTGCGGCAGGTGTAGTGCAGCTCGAAATTGCCGCCTTCGGCCGCCAGCTGCGCGGTCTGCGCCATGAACGGCGTGATGCCGATGCCGCCGGCCAGCATCAGGTGCTTCCTGGCGCGCAGGTCGAGCGAGAACAGGTTGACCGGATAGCTGACCACCATCTCCAGTCCAGGCCGGACATTACGGTGCATGAACAGCGAGCCACCGCGGCCGACATCGTCGCGCCGCACCGAGATCGTGTATTCGCGCGTGTCGAGCGGCGAGCCCATCAGCGAATACGGATTGAGCCTGGTGCGCTCGCCGTCGCGCATCTCGACCACGACATGGGCGCCGCCGGAAAAGGTCGGCAAAAGCTCGCCGTCGCGGCGGCGGAAATGGAAGCGGGTGACCAGATCGTTGACCGGGACGACATCGCTGACGACGACGTCGAGTTTTGTTGTTCCGGTGCTCATCGGAAGACCTCCTCCATCGGAGGAATCTCCGAGCGATCTTCCGCGTTGATGCAGACGCCCTGGAAGGCGGCGATGCGTCGGGAATAGTGATCGCGAACCAGCAGCAGCAGCCCGCAATGCGCGCAGGTCGCCGGCTGCGTCGTCACATTCTCGGTGATGCCCTTGCAGTGCACGCACTGCATGCGCCGCGCCAGCGAGCCGCGGTGCTCGGTCTGGATCGAGGTGTGGTCGATGCCGGCTTCAAGCGCCACCCGCATCGCCTGGCCGATCAGGCCTTCAGTGCCCGAGAGATAGAGGCGCAGGCCCATATGCGCGTTGGCGAGCGTCTGCCTGAGCCGTGGCAGCAGGCTGGCGAAGGATGGCGCCTGGTGAAACCGCGCCGGCTTCAGCGCTTCGAGCGCGGCGATGTGCTTGCCGTCCGACCCTGGAATGAAGACGATTTCGGCATCGTCGAAGAACCCGGCGGGCGCGCTCCCCGCCATGTCCTTTATCGCCAGCGCCCCTTCCGCATCCGCGATAAAAAGATGATGCTTGCCAGGCTGCGGAGACAGGGTTCCGTAAACGGGCCGGCTGATGATACTCTTGACTGCCATCTAACTCTTCGTGCCTCGAACCTCTCGACCTGACTATGCCTCAACCTTTCGCCGTGCGCTTGGTCTTCTTGGGATCATCGAAGGGAAGCGGCTGCGCCGTCGCTTTGATGGCACCGCTCTTGTTGCGGATTTCGAGTTTGGTGTCCTTGACCGCGCAATCGACGTCGAGCCGGGCGATGCCCATCGATTTCTCGACCAGCGGCGAATACATGGCGCAGGTCACCACGCCGACCTTTTTGCCGTCGCGATAGACCGGCGCGCCCTCATCGGCCGGCTCCTTGCCGTCGAGCAGAACCCCATAGATCTTGAAGCGCTCCTTGCCCTTCAGGCGGTAGTGCTCCTCGGCGCCACGAAAGCCCGTCTTGCCAGGACTGACGGTGAAGTCGAGGCCGAGTTCCCACAGCGTGTCGCCGGGGCCTTCATTGTCGAACGGATACTTCTGGGAGTTGTCGTAGGGATAAAAGAGCAGATAACTTTCGACGCGCAGCATGTCGAGCGTGGTGAAGCGGCACGGAATGATGCCGGCGCTCTTGCCCTCGTCGAGGATCCTGTCCCAGATCGTGCCGGCATCCTGGCCGCGGCAGAAGATCTCATAGCCGCGCTCGCCGGTGTAACCGGTGCGCGAGATCATCACCGGAAAGCCGAACAGTTGCGTCTGCATGTGATGGAAATAGTTGAGATCGCGAATGCCCGGCACGTGCTTGGCCAGGTAGTCGACTGATGTCGGCCCCTGCAGCGACAAATCGTGGAGATTGTCGTCGAAGCGGAGTGATACGTCGCGGCCCATGGCCGCGCGCTGCAATTCCTCATGGCCGGTGCCCGAGCCATGCACGACCATCCAGGCATTGGGGCCGGTGCGGTAGAGGATGCAGTCGTCGGTGAATTTTCCCGCCTCGTTCAGCATGCAGGCATAGGCCGACTTGCCGGGATAGATCTTTTCGACATCGCGCGTCGTCGCCAGATCGATCAGGTGCGAGGCATGCGGTCCGGTGATGTGGACCTTCTTGAGGCCGGAGACATCCATCAGACCGGCCTGGGTGCGGATGGCGATGTATTCCTCGTCGGCATCCTTGTCGTAGGTCCAGGCGGTTCCCATGCCGCTCCAGTCTTCGAGCTTCGAACCGAGCGCGCGATGGCGATCCGCCAGGGTCGAAAATCTCCAGGATGCCGTCATCCGCTCGTCCTCCGTTTCGAAAATTCTTTAGCTGTTCCCTGCCCCCTGCGCAGCGGCGGGAGCTTTGACCGAATATTGACCGCAAACGTCGAGGCGCCGCAATACCCATAAGCAATTAATTTCATTGTCAGGCAAAATCCGCCACGCGAAGCAAACGGTTAACCCCACGTAAATCGCGCTTGACAATCGCGGAATTCGGACGGAATTTATGAAAAAAATTTCACTCTCTTGAAAGAGGGCAGCGGGCGGCCAATTCGGGGTCGAGCGTTGGAAAAAGGGGAAAAACCGATGTCAGACATGCAGCAGCGCATCGAAACGCTGTACCTCTCCGACGTGCGCGGGTCCGCGCTCCTGATCGTGTGCCTGTGGGCGACGATCCTCTTTGTCCTCTTCATGACATGGCCGTACGTCCCGAACGCGGGGATCAAGGCGGTCGTCGCCGCCGCCGCCGCTGCCGTGCTGATCTTCAACACGGCCGCCATCCTGGCGATGGTCAAGCACTACAAGGAAGACAAGGAATTCATCTACGGGCTCGATATCAAGAACGCCGACGCGTTCCGCAACCGCAAGTCCTGAGGGGTAGAAGAGATGCCGCGCTACACGCCACCGGAGCAGAGCAAGGCCGGGCAGGTTTTCGACATCGCCGTCGTCGTGGTCGCCATTTTCGTGGCGCTGTGGCTGCCGCTCAAGCTGGGCCTTGCCGGTGCGGCAAAATCAATCGACGCGCTCGACGCCAAGACGTGGGAAGCGCTTGGCCAGAACCCGACAATGGCCTCGATCTGGGAAAAGCTCGGCTACACGCCCGAGACCGCGCATGACATCATCCAGAACCGCTTCCACTATGTCATCGACTGGCCGACGCTGATCATCATGGCCGCGGTGCTGATCGGCTATTTCGTCTTCCTGTTTCGCGCGTCCGACCGCGAATATCGCGACGTCATCAACGAAAAATTCGACGACAAGTAAAAGATTCGACGACAAAAATTGGGGGACGCACCATGTGGACCGCACTCTCTTACGCATGCTGGGGCATCTCGATCGTGCTTGCCCTGTGGATGCTCTATGACTGGTTCAAGGTCGATACGACCTTCTCCGAAGAGGTGCTGACCTCATCGCGCGAAGGTGAGCTGGAAGCCGTTTCCGAAAAACACCGGATCTGAGTGGGGATTGAACAATGACGGTTACACTTGAACCGGCAATCCACGGAGACAGGGTTTCACTGCTCCGCGTGCTTGGCCCGGCCCATGTCTGGGCGCTTGGCGTCGGCATCGTTCTCGTCGGCGAATTCACAGGCTGGAATTTTGCCGCCGACAAGGGCGGCGCGCTGGCCGCGCTGATCGTCTGCTGGGTCGTCGGGCTGCTCTACACCTCGGTCGCGATGATCGATTCCGAGGTCACATCGACGGTCGCCGCCGCCGGCGGCCAATATGCGCAGGCCAAGCACATCGTCGGACCGCTGATGGCGTTCAATGTCGCGCTGTTCCTGGTCTTTGCCTACACCATGCTCGAAGTCTCCGACGCCATCCTGCTCGGCGACACGATCGTCGCCAAGGCGGGGGTCGAAGGGCTGACCCACAATTCCTTCATCGCCGCGACCATCGTCGTGCTGGCGTGGCTGAACTATCGCGGCGTGCTGATGACGCTCAACGTCAACTTCGTCATCACCGCGATCGCCTATGTCTCGATCGTCATCCTGTTCTTCTCGGTCACCCCGTGGACGCAAGGCGCCGTGCTGAAGCTCAACGAACTGGTCACCCCCGGCAACGCCCTGCCCTATGGCTGGATCGGCGTCATCGCCGCCTTCCAGTTCGGCATCTGGTATTATCTCGGCATCGAGGGCACCACGCAGGCCGCCGAGGAAGTGCGCTCGCCGGCCCGCTCGCTGCCTTACGGCACCATGGCCGGCATGATCACGCTTTTGATCGCCGCCGCCATGACCTGGTATGTCTGCGCCTCGATGATGCCGTGGGAATATCTGGGCATCACCTATTATCCGCTGTGGGACGCGGGCAAGCTGACCGGCAGTCCGTTGCTTGAGAACCTGCTATTCGTCGCCACGCTGCTTGCCGCGCTGGCCTCGGCCAATGGCTGCATCAACGACGCGGCGCGCGCCTGGTTTTCGCTCGGCCGTGACCGCTATCTGCCGACCTGGTTCTCGGCCGTGCATCCGAGATATCGCACGCCCTACCGCTCGATCCTGTTCCTGCTGCCGATCGCGCTGGCATTCGCCTTCATCGCCGACCTCAACCAGGCGATCACCTTCTCGATCCTGTCGGGCGTGCTGCAATACACGTTCATGAGCATCAACATCATCATGTTCCGTAAGAAGTGGCCGCTCGGCTCTATCCGCCGCGGCTACACGCACCCCTTCCACCCGGTCCCCGCCATCGTACTGTTCTGCCTTTGCGTGGTGACCTTCTTCGCCATCTTCCTGGGCTTCGGTTCGCAGCTGATCGCGATGGTCGCCTTCTATTTCCTGATCTCGCTGTGGTTCCATTTCTACCGCTACAGATTCGTGCGGCGCGGCGACCAGTTCACCATGCCGTGGCCGAAGCCGCAGGGTTATTGATGGGGGTTGGCCCGTCCGGATCCCGGGCGGGCCTGGCATGAGAACATGTCCGAGGTGACATCAGCACTGCTTGCCGGGGCCATTGTCCTGGCTCTCGTCCTCCACCTTGCCTGGCAGGCGCGTACCAGCCGCAACAGGGCATCGATGGCGCTCGCCGTCGAGCAGGGCCGCATCCGCACGGTCATCGCCGATGCAGCCGATGTCTCGGATGGCACCGTCGGTGTCACCACCTGGCAAGGGTCATGGAACAGTCAACGCGTCCAGGTGCGCACCATCGTCGATACGCTGGCGACCAGGAAACTGCCGGCGCGCTGGCTCAGTGTTTCGGTCACCGAAGAGGTGGCGGTGCCAGCTACCTTCGACATGATGATGCGGCCGGGTTCGCCGACGACCTTCTCCAATTTTGATCACCTTGAGCATACGCTGCCCAAGGCCCCGGGGTTTCCTGCCGAGGCGGTGCTGCGCACCGACCGCAGGGCGGCGCGCTTTCCCCAGGGCCTCATCGCCAGCCATATCGAGATCTTTGCCGAGGGGCGTGCCAAGGAACTGCTGATCACCCCGAACGGAGTGCGTATCGTCTGGCTGCTGGCCGAGGCCGAGCGGGCGCGCTATGGCGTCTTCCGGCAAGCCGAATTTGGCGGTGCCACTCTCGATCCGTCCCTGATCGAAAGGCTGCTGGTTTCGGCGTCGGCGCTGCGCGACGCCATCAACAAGAACGAGCGGCAGGCCGCATGACCAGTTCCATCCCCGCACCCACCAATCCCTATCTGGTTCTCGGCGCCGCAATCGTGCTGCCGGCAAGCGGACATGTCATTCTCGGCGTGCCGGTGCGCGGCTTGCAGTTCCTCTTCTTCATGGTGATCCTGGCATGGGTCACGGCCAAGATCGCGCTGCCTGACGCCAGCTTCGTCGGCCGGCATGCCGGCGGCTTCCTGATCTATGCCTTGTCGATCCTCGACGCCTACAAGACCGCCCGCATCCGCACCGTCAAATGGGTTCACAATGCCCGGCGAGACGGCGACAATGCACAGAGCGGCATTGGGCCGCACACGTAACTAGAGGAAAATTTTTTTCATATGATTGAATTTATGAGACTCATTCGATACATCATCTCTTAGCTGCAAACGTTGGGAGGCTGACATGTGTGGAATTGTCGGACTGTTCTTGAAGGACAAGGCGCTGGAACCCCAGCTTGGGGCGATGCTGTCGCAGATGCTGATCTCGCTCAGCGATCGCGGCCCGGACAGCGCCGGCATCGCCATCTATGGCGCGCCTTCCAAAAATGAGGCCAAGATCACCATCCAGTCAGCCAAGCCAGAGCGCGATTTCCGAGATCTCGAGGCGGAACTCGCCAAGGCCATCGGCACGCCGGTGACGATCGCGGTAAAATCCACTCATGCGGTCGTCAGGATCACGCCCGCCAAGATCGACGAGGCACGCGAGACCATCCAGGCGCTGCGCCCCGACATCCGCATCATGGGCGCCGGCGACGTTGTCGAGATCTACAAGGAAGTTGGCCTGCCCGAGGCTGTCGTCGATCGCTTCGATGTCCGCAAGATGACCGGCACGCATGGCATCGGCCATACCCGCATGGCGACGGAATCGGCGGTGACGACTATGGGTGCGCATCCGTTCTCGACTGGGGCCGACCAGTGCCTGGTTCACAATGGTTCGCTGTCCAACCACAACAATGTCCGCCGCGAGCTGATCCGCGAAGGCATGACCTTCGAGACCGAGAACGACACCGAGGTCGCCGCCGCCTATCTCTCCTCGCAGATGGCGCATGGCAAGAATCTCGGCGAAGCGCTGGAAGGCACGCTCTCCGATCTCGACGGCTTCTTCACCTTCGTCGTCGGCACCAAGAACGGCTTCGGCGTGGTGCGCGACCCGATCGCCTGCAAGCCCGCCGTGATGGCCGAGACCGACCAGTATGTCGCCTTCGGCTCGGAATATCGCGCGCTGACCAAACTGCCCGGCATAGACAATGCGAGGGTCTGGGAACCCGAGCCCGCAACCGTCTATTTCTGGGAGCACTGAGTTCATGTCGGCAATCACCCTTTCAAAGACGGCGGCGCACGACCCTCGGGTCTTCGATCTCGACCAATTGTCGCTGCGCGAACTCAATCAGGCGCTTCACAATCTGGCTCCCGGCTCGAATGAAACAGCCTGGGAGGTGCTCCATCCGAAAGGCAGTCACTCGGTCGCCGTTGGCGTCGACCAGCCTGTCGCCATCGATGTGCGCGGCAGCGTCGGCTATTACTGCGGCGGCATGAATTCCGGCGGCACGATTACCGTGCATGGCTCGGCGGGGCCCGGTGTCGGCGAGAACATGATGTCGGGGTCGATCACCATCAAGGGCGACGCCAGCCAGTATGCCGGCGCCACCGGCAGGGGCGGCCTGCTGGTCATCGAAGGCAACGCATCGTCGCGCTGCGGCATTTCGATGAAGGGGATCGACATCGTCGTGCATGGCAATATCGGTCACATGTCGGCATTCATGGCGCAGTCGGGCAATCTGGTGGTGCTGGGAGACGCGGGCGACGCGCTGGGCGATTCCATCTACGAGGCGCGGCTGTTCGTGCGCGGCAAGGTCGACAGCCTGGGTGCCGATTGCATCGCCAAGGAGATGCGGGCCGAACATCTGGAGTTGCTGCAGGGCCTGCTCGATCGCGCCGGCGTCACCGGCGTCAAGCCGTCGGAATTCAAGCGCTATGGCTCGGCGCGCACGCTCTACAATTTCAATATCGACAACGCCGACGCGTATTGAGGCAGCATGACCTACAGGAACCCGCCGACGACGCCGCGCAAATCCGCGACCTTCGACGACTATACGCTTTCCGAAATTCGCCGTGCCGCGGCGACCGGAATCTATGACATCCGTGGCGGCGGCGCCAAACGCAAGCTGCCGCATTTCGACGACCTCTTGTTCCTCGGCGCCTCGATCTCGCGTTACCCGCTCGAAGGCTATCGCGAACGCTGCGACACCAGCGTGGTGCTGGGTTCGCGCCATGCCAAGAAGCCGATCGAGCTGAAGATCCCGATCACCATAGCCGGCATGAGCTTTGGTTCGCTGTCGGGGCCCGCCAAGGAAGCACTTGGGCGCGGCGCGACGCTGGCCGGCACCTCGACCACCACGGGCGATGGCGGCATGACCGAGGAAGAGCGCGGCCATTCCAAGCAGCTGGTCTATCAATACCTGCCCTCCCGCTATGGCATGAACCCGCGCGATTTGCGCCGTGCGGATGCAATCGAGGTGGTCGTCGGCCAGGGCGCCAAGCCCGGCGGCGGCGGCATGCTGCTTGGCCAGAAGATCTCCGACCGCGTCGCCGAAATGCGCACGCTGCCGAAAGGCATCGACCAGCGCTCGGCCTCGCGCCACCCGGACTGGACCGGACCCGACGATCTCGAGATCAAGATCCTCGAACTGCGTGAAATCACCGACTGGGAAAAACCGATCTACGTCAAGGTTGGCGGCGCGCGGCCCTATTATGACACCGCGCTTGCCGTGAAGGCCGGCGCCGATGTCGTCGTCGTCGACGGCATGCAGGGCGGCACCGCCGCGACCCAGGAAGTGTTCATCGAGAATGTCGGCATGCCGACGCTTGCCTGCATCAGGCCTGCGGTGCAGGCGCTGCAGGATCTCGGCATGCACCGCAAGGTGCAGCTGATCGTCTCCGGCGGTATCCGCAACGGCGCCGATGTCGCCAAGGCGCTGGCGCTCGGCGTCGACGCGGTCTCGATCGGCACGGCTGCCCTTGTCGCGCTCGGCGACAACGATCCCCATTGGGAGGCGGAGTATAACGAACTCGGCACCACGGCCGGCGCCTATGACGACTGGCACGAGGGGCGCGATCCGGCCGGCATCACCACGCAGGACCCAGAACTGATGAAGCGGGTCGATCCTATCGCCGCCGGACGCCGGCTGGCGAACTACCTCAAGGTGATGACGCTCGAGGCGCAGACCATTGCGCGTGCGTGCGGCAAGAACAGTCTGCACAATCTCGAACCCGAGGACCTCGTCGCGCTGACGATCGAGGCAGCCGCCATGGCTGGCGTGCCGCTGGCCGGCACCAACTGGATACCGGGGAAGAACGGCTTCTGATCAACGAAGGGCCGAAGCCCACATGCTCTGGGGCCAACAATCGACAAAAAATGGGGAACTACGGTGACAATTGATCTTGCTGAATTCGCAAGGGCGAAAAACGTCAAATACTTCATGATTTCCTACACCGACCTGTTCAGTGGCCAGCGTGCCAAGCTGGTGCCGGCGCAAGCGATCGCCGACATGCAGAAGGACGGCGCCGGCTTTGCCGGTTTCGCCACCTGGCTCGACCTGACGCCGGCGCATCCCGACATGCTGGCGGTGCCGGATCCGGATTCGGTCATCCAGCTGCCGTGGAAGCCGGAGGTCGCCTGGGTCGCAGCCAACTGCATCATGGACGACAAGGAGGTCGATCAGGCGCCGCGCAACACGCTGAAGCGGCTGATCGCGGAAGCCGCCAGTGATGGCATGCATGTCAAGACCGGCGTCGAAGCCGAGTTCTTCCTGATCTCACCCGACGGCAAGACGATTTCCGACGAATACGACACGGCGTCGAAGCCGTGCTACGACCAGCAGGCGGTGATGCGCCGCTACGATGTCATCGCGGAAATCTGCGATCATATGCTGGCGCTCGGCTGGGGCGCCTACCAGAACGACCACGAGGACGCCAACGGCCAGTTCGAGATGAACTGGGCCTTCGACGACGCGCTGGCGACCGCCGACAAGCACTCGTTCTTCAAGTTCATGGTCAAGTCGATCGCGGAAAAGCATGGCCTGCGCGCCACCTTCATGCCCAAACCCTTCCAGGGGCTGACCGGCAATGGCTGCCATGCCCATATCTCGGTGTGGGACAAGGCCGGCAAGACCAATGTCTTCGCCGACAATGCGATGGAACTCGGCCTGTCGGCCAAGGGCAGGAATTTCCTCGGCGGCATCATGAAGCATGCTTCGGCCCTGGCTGCGATCACCAACCCGACGGTGAACTCCTACAAGCGCATCAACGCGCCGCGCACCATTTCGGGTGCGACCTGGGCGCCGAACACGGTGACCTGGACCGGCAACAACCGCACCCACATGGTGCGCGTGCCCGGCCCCGGCCGCTTCGAACTGCGCCTGCCGGATGGTGCCGCCAACCCCTATCTCCTGCAGGCGGTCATCATCGCGGCCGGCCTCGACGGCGTCCGCTCGAAGGCCGATCCCGGCAAGCGCTACGACATCGACATGTACCAGAACGGACATACTGTGAAGGGCGCGCCGAAGCTGCCGCTCAACCTGCTCGACGCGCTGCGCGAGTTCGACAAGGACAAATCGCTGAAGGCGGCGCTGGGTGAGGAATTCTCGTCGGCCTACCTAAAGCTGAAGCATCAGGAATGGAATTCCTATGCTTCGCACTTCACGCAATGGGAGCGCGACCACACGCTGGACATCTGACCACCAGCGCGATGCGAGCGACCTCGGAATGAACGCATGAAATACTCGATTTTCTCGCTCGCCCGCGCCGCCCTGTCCGGCCACAAGAACTGGCAACGCACCTGGCGCGATGCCACGCCGAAGGACCATTACGACGTGGTGATCATAGGTGGAGGCGGTCACGGGCTGGCAACCGCCTGGTTCCTGGCCAGCGAGTACGGCATCAAGAACGTCGCTGTGCTCGAAAAAGGCTGGATCGGCTCCGGCAATGCCGGCCGCAACACCACCATCATCCGCTCCAATTACGGCCTGCCCGGCAACACCGGCTTCTACGAGCTATCGATGAAGCTGTGGGAAAGGATGGAGCAGGACCTCAACTACAACACGATGGTCAGCCAGCGCGGCGTCATCAACCTCTACCACTCCGACGCGCAGCGCGACGCCTATGCGCGGCGCGGCAACACGATGCGCATCAACGGCATCGACGCCGAACTGCTCGACCTCGCCGCGGTCAGGAAGATGATACCGTTCCTGAACTTCGACAATGCGCGCTTTCCCGTGCAGGGCGGGCTCTTGCAGCGGCGCGGCGGCACGGCACGGCATGACTCCGTTGTCTGGGGCTACGCGCACGCGGCGAGCGAACTCGGCGTCGACATCATCCAGAACTGCGAGGTCACCGGTTTTACCCGCGACGCCAATGGCAAGGTGACCGGCGTCGAGACATCGCGCGGCAGGATCGGCGCCGGCAAGGTCGGCATGGCTGTTGCCGGCAGTTCGTCGCGCGTGGCGGCGATGGCCGGCCTGCGCCTGCCGATCGAAAGCCATGTGCTGCAGGCCTTCGTCTCCGAGGCGATCAAGCCACTCATTCCCGGTGTCATGACCTTCGGCGCCGGCCATTTCTACGTCAGCCAGTCCGACAAGGGCGGGCTGGTCTTCGGCGGCGACATTGACGGCTACAATTCCTATGCCCAGCGCGGCAACATGCCTGTCATGGAAGACGTCTGCGAGGGCGGCATGGCGCTGATGCCGATGATCGGCCGCGTGCGGCTGCTGCGCCAATGGGGCGGCATCATGGACATGTCGATGGACGGTTCGCCGATCATCGACAAGACGCCGGTCGACGGGCTCTATCTCAACGCCGGCTGGTGCTATGGCGGCTTCAAGGCGACGCCGGGCTCGGGCTTTGTGTTCGCCCACCTTCTGGCCCGCGATGCGCCGCACGAAGAGGCGGCGCGGTTCCGCCTCGACCGCTTCCGGCGCGGCGCGATGATCGACGAGAAGGGCCAGGGCGCCCAACCGAACCTGCATTGAAGGCGGTTAGAAGCAAATGCGCATTGTCTGTCCCTTCTGCGGTGAACGCGAACTCGGCGAGTTCACCTATCTCGGCGACGCCAAGCCGGTGCGGCCAGTGGCCGGCGCCTCGGAAGACGAGGTGTTCGACTATGTCTACCTGCGCGACAACATCGCCGGGGAGACCAGCGAATACTGGTACCATGGCGGCGGCTGCAGGGCCTGGCTGAAGGTTGCACGCAACACGCTGACGCATGAGATTTCGGCCGTGGAGCCGGCTGCGGGTGCTGGGGCGAGGCAGGTCGCGAAATGAGTTTTCCTGTCCAAGTCAGCGCTGCCCCTCATCGCCCTGCCGGGTACTTCTCCCCGTATAGTGACGGGGAGAAGGGAGCTGGCCGCAACGAGAGCGCCCCTCTCCCCGTCACTATACGGGGAGAGGATGCCGGCAGGCAGGTGAGGGGCAGCGCGACGCTCCCGCATGACATCGAATCGATGAGAGGCCGGCAATCGTGACGTCCAGCCAATCCCATCGTCTCCCTTCCGGCGGTCTGATCGACCGCTCGGCGCCGCTGAACTTCCGCTTCGACGGCAAGGCTTTCTCCGGCTTTCAGGGCGACACGCTCGCCTCGGCGCTTATCGCCAACGGCGTCAAGCTGGTCGGCCGCTCGTTCAAATACCATCGCCCGCGCGGCATCCTCACCGCCGGTTCGGAAGAACCCAACGCGCTGGTCGAATTGCGCACGGGCGCCCGGCGCGAGCCGAACACCAAGGCGACGACGGCGGAGCTCTATGACGGGCTGGAAGCCGCCAGCCAGAACCGCTGGCCGTCGCTGCGCCATGATGTGATGTCGGTGAACCAGCTATTCGCGCCGATCTTCGTCGCCGGCTTCTACTACAAGACCTTCATGTGGCCGGCGAAATTCTGGGAAGCCATCTACGAGCCGGCGATCCGCCGCGCCGCCGGTCTCGGCCGCGCTGCCGGCGTTGCCGATCCCGACCACTACGACAAGGCATGGGCGCATTGCGATGTGCTGATCGCAGGCTCCGGCCCGGCCGGTTTGGCCGCGGCATTGGCAGCCGGCCGCGCCGGCGCCCGCGTCATCCTGTGCGAAGAGGATTTCACGCTCGGCGGCCGCTTGCTGTCGGACGGCGGCACAATCGATGGCCTGCCGGCAGCCGAGTGGCTGTCGCGGTCACTGGCAGAACTGGCTGATATGCCCGACGTCCGCATCACGACCCGCACGACTTTGTTCGGTGTCTACGATGGCGGCACCTATGGCGCGATCGAGCGGGTCAACGACCATTTGCCCCAGCCGCCCGAGCATCAGGTGCGCCAGCGCTTGTGGCGGATCGTGGCCAAGCGCTGTGTCGTCGCGGCCGGCGCCATCGAACGGCCGATCGTCTTTGCCGGCAACGACACGCCCGGCGTGATGATGGCCTCCGCCATGCGGACCTATGTCGCGCGCTACGCGGCAACGCCGGCCAAACGCATCGCGCTGTTCACCAACAATGAGGATGGCTGGCGCACGGTCGAGACGGCCCTCGGTGCCGGACTGCGGATTGCCGCGGTCATCGATGCGCGGCCTGATGTATCTCCAGCCCACCGATCGCTCGCCTCCAAGGGTGGCTTCGCGGTGCTGCACGGCTCCGTCAGTGGTGTCGAGGGCGGCAAGGACGGCGTCAGGAAAATCGCGGTGTCGCTCACCGGCGGTGCGCGCGCCGAGGTCGAAGCCGACGGGCTCGCTGTCTCCGGCGGCTGGAACCCGGCGGTCGGACTGACATCCTACCATCGCGGCCGGCCGACATGGCGTGACGACATATCAGCCTTCGTGCCAGATGGCGCCCCTCCGGGCATGGTTGCCGCCGGTGCCGCGAACGGCGACTTCGGCCTCGGCGCCTGCCTGAGCCGAGGATTTGCCGCCGGCGCGGCAGCGGCGCGTGACGCGGGGCACAATGGTACGGCGGGCGCTGGTCCTGTCGCCGACGACGAGGCGTTTTCACTGACGCCGCTCTGGCATGTCGCCGGAAAGGGCAAGGCCTTTGTCGATTACCAGCACGATGTGACCGCTTCCGACATCGAACTGGCGCAGCGCGAGGGCTTTGAATCCGTCGAGCACCTGAAGCGCTACACGACGCTCGGCATGGCCACCGACCAGGGCAAGACCTCGAATGTTGCCGGTCTCGCCATCATGGCGGCGGTCAGCGGCCGTTCCATTCCAGAGACCGGCACGACGATCTACCGGCCGCCCTATGTGCCGGTCGCCATCGGCGCCTTCGCCGGTCATCACCGCGATGAGACTTTCCATGCGACGCGGCTGACGCCGTCGCATCACTGGGCGGCCGAACAAGGCGCCGTCTTCGTCGACACCGGCTTGTGGAAGCGTGCACAATGGTATCCGCGCGCCGGCGAGAAGGACTGGCTGGAATCGGTCACCCGCGAGGTCAAGGCGGTGCGCGGCGGCGTCGGCTTCTGCGATGTCTCGACGCTCGGCAAGATCGATGTGCACGGGCCGGATGCCGGCGCCTTCCTCGACCGCGTCTACATCAACACCTTCTCCAGTCTTGCGGTGGGAAAAGCGCGCTACGGGCTGATGCTGCGCGAAGACGGCATCGTCTACGACGACGGCACGACGTCGCGGCTGGCCGAGGACCACTATTTCCTGACCACCACCACGGCCAAGGCCGGACTGGTGATGCAGCATCTCGAATTCTGCCGCCAGGTGCTGTTCCCGGAACTCGACGTGCAGTTGACCTCGGTTTCGGATCAGTGGGCACAATTCTCGATCGCCGGACCCAAGACTCGTGACCTGCTCCAGGAGATAGTCGATCCGACGGAAGACCTGTCGAACGAAGGCTTTCCGTTCATGGGCGCGCGCGAGGTCAGCTTACGCGGCGGCCTCACGGCACGGCTGTTCCGCATCTCATTCTCCGGCGAAATGGCCTTCGAGATTTCAGTGCCGGCACGCTTTGGCGACGCCATGGCGCGCAATCTGATGCTGGCCGGCGCGCCATTCGGTGTGACGCCATACGGCACCGAGGCGCTTGGGGTCATGCGCGTCGAAAAGGGGCACATCGCCGGACCGGAACTGAGCGGCACGACGACGGCGGCCGATCTTGGCTTGGGCAAGATGATGTCGACCAAGAAGGATTATATCGGCCGAGTGATGGCCGGACGTGAGGCGCTGATCGCCCCGGATCGCCAGGTCGTGGTCGGCATCAAGCCGACGGACAAGGCACGCCGCTTGCGCTCCGGCGCGCACATCATTCCGAAGGAGCAGACGCCCGGACCGGGTAACGACCAGGGCTATGTCACCTCGGTCTGTTTCTCGCCGACATCAGATCAATGGATCGGGCTGGCCTTGGTCGAGCGCGGCCGCGAGCGCATCGGCGAGATCGTACACGCGCACGACCCGATACGCGGCGAGGACTATGACGTCGAACTGTGCAATCCCGTCTTCTACGATCCGGATGGAGGGCGCCAGCGTGGCTGATTTTTCCTGGGCTCCCCGCAGTCCCCTCGAGCATGCGCTGGTCGCCGGTAGGCATGGTGCAAGCAGCATCGAGGCCGGCGTTTCGTTGACCGAGATCCGCAATTTCGACCTGATCCAGGTAATGGCGCGGCGCGGCCAAGCGGCCGAGCTGGCAAAGGCGGCCATAGCCCGTTTTGGCGTGGCGGCTCCCGATGCGCCCAAGGCGATACAGGCTCAGGACGCCACGCTGATCTGGTCCGGACCGGATCAGTTCTTCGTCCTGTCGAAGGGCGGCAAGCACACAATGCAAACGCTGGCGCCGGCATTGTCCGGTCCTGCCTCGCTGTCCCACCAATCGCATGCGCGAGTGGTGGTCAGCATTTCCGGAGCCAAGGCGCGGATGATGCTGGCAAAACTGGCGTCGATCGATCTGCATGCGGGAGCATTTCCGATTGGCGCTGCCGCCGCAACCTCGATGGACCATACCAGCGTGACGCTCTGGCGCGGGAATGACAGGGCGGATGGGCTGACGGTGTTCAGGTTACTGGTGTTTGCGACGTTTGCCGAAAGCCTTTGGCATACGATGCTCGACTCGGCTGCGGAATATGGAGTTGCTGTCAGCCATTCCGAGGAATTTTAACTCGCCAATTCCAGATCTCGGCGCTGCCATTGCCCTGCCGGGCATTTCTCCCCGTAAACGGGGCGAAAGAGGCTGGCCGCAATGCCGGTGCCTTTTGCATCGCTGGCGATTGGCGAAAGCAACGAGGACAGCGTCCTTCGCCCCGTTTACGGGGAGAAGATGGCGGCAGCCAGATGAGGGGCGGCGCCGACGTTCGGAGACAAGCCTGATCGGCGAAATTCAACCTGAGCCGACTGCGCCCGAAATGCCACCTCCGCCTTGCCAAACGCAACCGCACTGCTATTCTTGCTGCTAAAATAATTTCACACACAGGCAAACTTGTTTCTCGAACCGCAAGGCTGAGATGAGCCAGTCGCCCTACCCCGCAATTGCAGCCGGACCGCCCCGGCCGAGCCTCATCCTGAGGCCCGGCCAGATCGCGCTGCCGACCGGCATGGAGCGTTATACGATACAGGGCAACGGCGCGGTGCTGATCGACATCGAGCCCGGCGACACGATCAGCGTGCGCAATGTCGAAGGCGGACAGGCTTGTGAATTACTGGCCTGGGACAAGACCGGCGCGACCGATGCCGGCATTTTTGGGGAAACATCGAACAGCAATGCAGCCGGCATCAAGGCGCTGCTCGCGGAGGGCGACGATAGTCTCGCATCGCTACGGGGCGGGCTCGCGCGCCGGCAGGTGCAGCTTGATCAGGCGAAGGCCGTGCGCGTATTTGGCGGCACCACGCCAGCCGGCACCGAGCAGGGTTTCACGGTCATACGCGACGGCGCGATGGTCATCGCCGCTCCCGGCGGGCCGATGCTGGTCGACGGCCACGACACGGCAACGCCACTTACCGTCATCGTCCGGCGCGCCACCATCCGCCCAGTGGCAAAATCGCAATTGGCTGATCCCCTGGCCGACCCGGTGCTCGACCTGCGTGTCCACTCGGCGACGGCGGAATCCTACTTCGTCAAGGCCGGCGATTATCTGCAGATCATCGATGTCGACGGGCGCCAGTGCACCGACTTCCAGTGCTTCTCGGCCCGCAAGCTGGACAAGGGATTCGACCATCCACTCGATGTGACGACGACCCGCACGCTGATGGGTGCAAGTTATCCGATGCCCGGCCTGTATTCGAAATATTACGACCAGGACATGGAGCCGCTGGTCGAAGTGGTGCAGGATACGTGCGGCCGGCACGATGCGTTCGCGCTCGCTTGCGCGGCGAAATATTACGACGACATCGGCTATCCCGGCCACATCAACTGCTCGGAGAATTTCAACCGCGCGCTGGCCGACAAAGGCGTCAATCCTCGTGCCGGCTGGATGGCGATCAACTTCTTCTTCAACACCGCGATCGACGCGCATGGTGTCATGGTGTCCGACGAGCCGTGGTCGCGGCCCGGCGACTATGTGTTGCTGCGCGCGCTCACCGACATTGTCTGCGTTTCCTCCGCCTGCCCCGACGACACGACGCCGGCCAATGGCTGGAACCCGACCGACATCCATGTGCGCACCTATTCCGGCCAGCACAAATTCTCGCGAGCGATCGCCAGACGCATGACGCCTGATTCGGAACCGAAAATGACCCGCGAGACATCCTTTCATTCGAGCTTTGCCAAGCACACCCGCAACTTCATCGAGTACAGGGGCTACTGGCTGGCCAATTCCTTCGCCAAGGAAGGGCCGATCGCCGAATACTGGGCCTGCCGGCAGGACGCGGTGATCATGGACCTGTCGCCGCTGCGCAAGTTCGAGGTCACCGGCCCGGATTCGGAAGCGCTGCTGCAGTACACGCTGACCCGCGACGTGAAAAAGCTCGGCGTCGGCCAGGTCGTCTATTCCGCCATGTGCTACGAGCATGGCGGCATGATCGACGACGGCACGCTGCTGCGCCTCGGCAAGGATAATTTCCGCTGGGTCGGCGGCGACGATCTGTCCGGCGAATGGCTGCGCGAAACAGCGGCGAAACTCGGCCTCAAGGTGCTGGTGCGCTCGTCGACCGACCAGATGCACAATGTCGCCGTGCAAGGTCCGAAGAGCCGCGACATCCTCCGAGAAGTCATCTGGACCTCGCCGCTGCAGCCGTCGATCGACGAGCTCGAATGGTTCCGCTTTGCGGTGGCGCGCATCGGTGGCGGCAACGGCATTCCGGTCGTCGTCTCCCGCACCGGCTATACCGGCGAACTCGGCTACGAGATCTGGTGCCATCCGCGCGACGCCGAAAAAGTGTTCGACGCCATCTGGGAGGCCGGCCGGCCGCACGGACTGAAGCCGATGGGGCTGCAGGCACTCGACATGGTGCGCATTGAGGCCGGGCTGATCTTCGCCGGTTACGAATTCTCCGACCAGACCGACCCGTTCGAGGCCGGCATCGGCTTCACCGTCCCGCTGAAGAGCAAGACCGACGATTTCATCGGCCGCGAGGAGCTGATCCGCCGCAAGGAGCACCCGCGGACGAAGCTGGTCGGCCTCGATATCGATGCCAATGTCGCCGTCGGCCATGGCGACTGCGTGCATGTCGGCCGCGCCCAGATCGGCGTCGTCACCTCAGCCATGCGTTCGCCGGTGCTGAACAAGAACATCGCGCTGGCCAGGCTCGACATCACCCATGCCGCCGTCGGTACCGAGGTCGAGATCGGCAAGCTCGACGGCAATGCCAAGCGGCTGCCGGCGCGCGTCGTCGCCTTCGCGCACTACGATCCGCAAAAGACCAAGCCGCGTTCCTGACCGCCGCCTTCGCGATGGTTTGGCCGGCTGACCGGCGATGTCGCCGGCCGTGTGAGTCCGTGCGCTCACAAGCGTGATGTGCACGACTTCACAAAACGCTTGACCTGAAAGCGCGCCGGATCAATCTTCACTGTTAAGAAAAAAATGCGACTGAGTGGAAACACCGGCAGTCGCTCAATGCACGCGTCGATGATGAAGCCTCGCAAAGTCGCGGCCGTCACGAACGGGGAACATCAAAAAGGGGAACAAAGACACATGAGCACGATAACGACTGCCCTGGAGCCGCTTGCGGAAGGCAAGCTGCATCGGAACATAGATTGGCGCGGCGCCTTCTGGGTGGCGAGTGGCGTCCCTGCCCTCGTCCTGTTCTCGATCGGCGGCATCGCCGGCACGACCGGCACGCTGGCCTTCGCGATCTGGATCGCCTCCATGATCATGGGCTTCCTGCAATCCTTCACCTATGCCGAGATCGCCGGCCTGTTCCCGAACAAATCCGGCGGCGCCTCGATCTACGGAGCCACGGCCTGGCTGCGCTATTCCAAATTCATCGCGCCGCTGTCGGTCTGGTGCAACTGGTTCGCCTGGTCGCCGGTGCTGTCGCTCGGCTGCTCGATCGCCGCAGCCTATATCCTCAACGCGCTGGCGCCGGTGCCGCTGTTCACCGATGCCTCGCCGGATGTCGTTGCCTATATCGCGGCGCATGCCGGAACGAGTGCCGCCGACGCCATCACGGCGGTGACCGCCGCCGCGACGCCGGCGATCCGCAGCTGGACGCTTTACAGCCACACGCTGGGACCGGTCTCGTTCACGTTCAACGCGACCTTCTTCATCGGCGCGGTGCTGATGCTGATCATCTTCGCCATCCAGCATCGCGGCATCCTCGGGACGGCAAATGTGCAGAAATATATCGGCCTGCTGGTGATCATCCCGATGCTGATCGTCGGCATCGTGCCGATCATCACCGGCCAGATCAACTGGGCGAATTTTTCGCCATTTGTGCCGCTGGCTGCTGCCTACGCGCCCGAGCCCGGCTCGTGGAACATTGCCGGCTGGACGCTGGTGCTCGGCGGCATGTTCATCGCCGCGTGGTCGACCTACGGATTCGAGACCGCCGTCTGCTACACTTCGGAGTTCAAGAACCCGGGCACCGACACGTTCAAGGCCATCTTCTATTCCGGTCTGCTCTGCATGCTGCTGTTCATCCTGGTGCCGTTCACCTTCCAGGGCGTGCTTGGCTTGAACGGTATGCTGGCCACCCCGATCGTCGACGGCTCGGGCGTTGCCGACGCTCTGGCCGGCATGGTCGGCGGCGGCGCGCTCATCCACAGCCTCTTGGTGATGCTGATGATCCTGGCGCTGGTGCTGTGCATCATGACCGCCATGGCCGGCTCTTCGCGCACGCTCTACCAAGGCTCGGTCGACGGCTGGCTGCCGCGCTATCTGAGCCACGTCAACGAGCACGGCGCACCGACCCGCGCCATGTGGACCGATCTCGTCTTCAACCTGATCGTGCTGGCCATCGCCTCGGCCGACGCGACGAGCTTCTTCTTCATCCTCGCCGTGTCGAACTGCGGCTACATCATCTTCAACTTCCTCAACCTCAACGCCGGCTGGATCCACCGCATCGACAACGGCCATATCGCGCGGCCTTGGAAGGCGCCGAGCTGGCTGCTCGGGATCGGGGCGATCTTCGCCTATGTCAACGCCATCTTCATGGGCGCCGGCGCCAAGGTGTGGAACCCGATGGCACTGTGGGCCGGACTGATCACAGCGGCGCTGATCATCCCGGTGTTCTGCTTCCGCCACTACGTCCAGGACAAGGGCAAGTTCCCCGACCACATGCTGGCCGACCTCGGCATGACGGGAGCCGACCTCTCGGTCAAAAAGGCAGGCATGCTACCCTATCTGACGCTGGTCGCCGGCGTGGTGGTGATGCTGCTCGCCAACTGGTTCTTCGTCATCTGACGACTTCCGGAAAAGTCGGCAGCGGAAAGCCGTAACAGGATGGACAATCGGCCGGTCGAAACTCGACCGGCCGATATCGTTTATTCAGCCGCCAGGGCCAGTTGAGGCCTTTCGGCTTCTTCGCTGGGTGCCAAATCGTCTTCCTTCTCGGCAACCCTCTTGGGCTCGCGGCCGAAGAACAGGGCATAGCCCGCCGGCAGGACCAGGATGGTCAGCACGGTGGCAACGAGGATGCCGCCCATCATGGCGTAGGCGAGCGGCCCCCAGAACACGCCGCGCGAGATCGGGATCAGTGCCAGCACCGCCGTCATCGCCGTCAGCACGATCGGCCTGAAGCGGCGCACGGCCGAGCCGATGATCGCTTCGGAGCGATCCATGCCTCTCGCAATGTCCTGGTCGATCTGGTCGACCAGGATGATCGAGTTGCGCATGATGATGCCAAGCAGAGCGATGACGCCGAGGATGGCGACGAAGCCGAACGGCGCGCCGCTGATCAAAAGGGCCGCCGCAGCACCGATGATGCCGAGAGGACCGGTCGCCAGAACCAGCATCGCCTTGCCGAAATGCTGCAGCTGGATCATCAACAGCACGACGATGACGGCCAGCATGATCGGCGCCTTGGCGGCGATCGAAGCCTGGCTTTCCGCCGAATCCTCCGCACCGCCCTGAATCTCGATCTTGTAGCCGGGCGCCAGCCCGTCACGCAGGCCCTGCATGTCCTTGTACATCTTGGTGATGACGTCGTTGGACTGCACGCCATCCGGCAGCGTCGCCCGCACGCTGATGGTCGGCAAGCGGTCGCGGCGCCATTCGATGCCTTGCTCCAGCACCGGCACAACCTTGGCTACCTGCGATAGCGGCACGAAGCCGCCGAAATCGGTCGGAATATAGACGGAGTCGACCGAGGACAGCAGGCTGCGGCTGGCATCCGGCTCGCGGGCGACGATCGACACCGTCTCCTCGCCGTCGCGGAAGTCGTCGAGCGGCACGCCGGACATGGCCGCCTGCAGCATCTGGCGGATGCGCTGCGAGGTGACGCCGAGCGCACGGGCGCGATCCTGGTCGATGACCAGCTTCATTGCCGGCACCGGTTCGAGCCAGTCGTCATGGACTGCGCCAAGCAGCGGATCCTCGCGGAACTTCGCCTTCACCTGGTCGGCGATGCGGCGCACCTCCTGGCGATCCGGTCCCATGACGCGCATCTGCACCGGCCAGCCGGTCGGCGGCCCAAGGAACAGGCGGTCGACCTTGGCGCGGATCGACGGGAAATCTTGTGCCAGGACGGTGCGCAATTTGACGATCAGCCGTTCGCGTGCCGGTTCGTCATTGGCCATGACGAGCAGCTGGGCGAAGTTCGGATTGCGCAATTGCTGGTCGAGCGGCAGGAAGAAGCGCGGCGCACCCTCACCGATATAGGTAGCGATGAAGCGCTTGTCCTTGTCGTCCATCATCTTGGCTTCGAGCGCCTTGGCCTGCGCCTCGACCTCCTTGATGCTGGTGCCTTCCGGCAGCCAGAGATCGACGAGGATTTCCGGCCGCGAAGACTGCGGGAAGAAGTTCTGCGGGATGAACTGGAAAGCCCACAGGCTGGTGCCGAAGGTCACCAGAGTCATCGTCAGGACGATGATGCGATGGCGCACCGCCCAGCCGACGGTTCCGCGCAGCCGGCGATAGAAGCGCGTGTCGAAGGCGTCGTGATGGCTGCCGGCATGCTTGCGCTGCTTGAGGATCATATTGCCGAGCCATGGCGTGAAATACACCGCGACGAACCAGGAGACGACCAGCGCGATGCCGACGACATAGAACAGGGTGCGGACATATTCGCCGGCCGTCGAGGCGGCGAAACCGACCGGGATGAAGCCGGCCGTGGTGATCAGCGTGCCGGTCAGCATCGGGAACGCGGTCGAGGAATAGGCGAAGCTTGCCGCCTCGATCTTGACCAGCCCCTCTTCCAGCTTGCGCTCCATCATCTCGACGACGATCATAGCATCATCGACAAGCAGGCCGAGCGCGATGATCAGCGCGCCGAGCGAGATGCGCTGCAGGTCGATGCCGAGCTCGTACATGATGGCGAAGGTGGCGGCGAGCACCAGCGGGATGGTGATGGCGATGATCAAGCCCGAGCGCCAGCCGATCGACAGGAACGAGACGACGAGCACGATCAGCAGCGCTTCGCCGAGCGCATGCATGAACTCGGCCACCGCATCCGTGACGACGCCCGGCTGGTCGGAAATCTGGTCGACCGAAACGCCGTAAGGCAGCGCCTCCTCGAAGCGCTTGTAGGTGGCCTCGACGTCCTTGCCGACATCGGTGACCTTAAAGCCCTTGGCCATGACGACGCCAAGCTGCACGCTGTCATGACCGTTGAAGCGGTATTTGCGCTGGAACGGATCTTCCAGCCCCGAGGTCACCGTGGCGATGTCGCCCAGCCTTGTGACCTGACCGCCGGCGCGCAGGCGCAGGTTCCTGATGTCCTCGACCTTGCCGACATCGCCTTCGACGGAGATGCGGACCGAATTGGTGCCGGTTTCGACGGAGCCGGCCGGGTCGACATTGTTCTGTCCCTTGATCGCGTTCTGCAGATCGGTCAGGGTCAGACCACGTTCGGCGAGCGCCTTGGACGAGACGTCGATGTAGAGTTTTTCCGGCTGGTCGCCGATGATGACGGCTTTCTCGACGCCGGGCGTCGTCAAAAGCATGTCGCGTGCCTGGATGGCAAACTTCTTCAACTCGGGGTAGCTGAAGCCATCGCCGCTGATCGAATGCAGCGTGATGAAGGTGTCGCCGAACTCGTCGTTGAAATAGGGGCCGAGCAGACCCTGCGGCAGGTCGCCTGATATATCGCCGACCTTCTTGCGCACCTGATAAAAGGCGTCGGTCACTTCCGCCGTGTTGGTGTCGCCCTTGATCTGCACCGTGATGATGGCACTTCCCGCGCGGGTGAAGGAGCGCACGAAGTCGAGATGCGGCGTCTCCTGCAGCTTGCGCTCGATCTTGTTGACGACCTGGTCTTCCATCTCCTTGATCGAGGAGCCCGGCCAGATCGCCTGGACCACCATGACCCGGAAGGTGAAATCGGGATCTTCCTTCTGGCCCATGCGCATCAGGCCGAGCGCGCCGGAAATGATGATCAAGCCGAACAGGAACCGCGCAATGGACGGATGGCCGATTGCCCAGCGCGACAGGTTGAAAGGCCGCTTTTCTTCCGTGGAATTGGTCATGGATGCAGATCCATCTGTTCAACAATCGAGTTCGGATCGGCTTCCGGGCGGCAAGGCTCTCCGAGCGGAGAAACACTCATCGCGGTGGGACGCGAGCATCGATGTGGGGGTTACATCAATCGAGCGTCTCAGGTCGGGCGCTTGCCGCCCGGAAACCAGCGGCTGCGGGAACGCGCAGCCGGTTGTCTGTCGTTCAGCGCACCTGCTTGGCGTCGCCGTCGTCACCCGCCGCGGAGGCCGATTGCAGCACCGTATCGCCGGCGAGTTTCACCTTGAGGTTCTCGGTCATGAACTGTGTGCCGGCGGCGACCACGATGTCGCCAGGCTTCAAACCCTCCGCGACACGCACACCATCGGCGGCGAACTTGGCTATCTTGACCGGACGGGCATGAACGGTGTCGGCGTCCCGATCGACGGTCCAGACGATCGACTGGCTGTCTTTCTCAGCCAGTGCGCTCAGCGGGATCGAAACGAGTTGCCGCTCATTGGCCGCCGACGCTTCGATGCTGGCGGTCATGCCGAGAAGCACACGCGGATCCTTGGGCAGGCTGACGCGGACGGCAAAGGTGCGCGACTGCGGATCGGCGCTGCCGGCGACTTCACGGACCTTGCCGTCCAGCGCCAGCGCGTCGTCGGACCAGAAGCCCGCCTTGACGATCTTGCCTGGCTTGAATTCGGCGATCTCCATCTCAGGGACAGCGATCAGCACTTCCTTTTCGCCGTCAACGGCGACGGTGACCACCGGCGATCCGGAGCCGACCACCTGGCCGACATCGGCGCTGACCGCGGTAACGATGCCATCCCTGTCGGCCTTGAGGTCGGTATAGCCAACCTGGTTCCTGGCCTGGGCAAGCGTCGAGCGAGCGGAATCGCGAGTGGCGACGGCTTGGTCGTAGGCCAGGGTCGCCTGCTCCAGCTGCGATTTCGGCGCGAATTTCTTGTCGAACAGCTGTTCGGCGCGCTTGCGGGCAAGCTCTGATGTCTCGACCTGCCGATCGGCGGCATCAAGGGCTGCCTGCGCGCTCTTGACCGATAGGTCGTAATCGATGGGATCGATGCGGGCGAGGACATCGCCCGAGGCCACGTGCTGGCCGATGTCGACGAGGCGCTCTGTGATCTTGCCGTTGACCCGGAAAGCCAGCGCACTTTCGGTGCGAGCCCGCACCGAGCCGGAATAGGAGAGCGTGCGGGTATCATGCGCCTGGGCGATCTCGACGACCTTGACCGGCCGGATGATGTCCTTGACTTCGGCTTTTTCTTGGCTGCAGCCGGCGAGCCCGAGGGCCGCGACCATCAGGCCGGCAACTGGTAGTTTGCGGAGGATGGAACTGGACAAAGACATCTTGTTACTCCCGACTGGAGATGAACGGTCGACACCGGCCTTCGGTGGTTATTATTTCAGAGCCCTGATCGCATAGTCGATCAGGTCGTCGGGCATCGCCCGGTTGGTCTTGGCAAGGCATTGCGCCACCATCTGCGGATGGCACAGGATGACGGTCGTGGCGCCGAAACACCGCGACGCGATCACCGGATCCTGCTCCCTGAACTCACCGGCCTCGATGCCGTCGCGGATCACTTCCGCAAACAGGTCGTGAATGCTGTCGACATGCTTGTCGATGACGGCCCAGTCCCGTTCGAGTGCGACGACGACCATCTCGTGGACCTTCTGCTCGTCGAGCATGACCTCCATGGTCATCTTGTATTGGGCGTGCACGTAGCGCCGAAGGCGCTCCTCGGCGCTGATCGGCAGGTGGGCAATCTCGTAGGCCAGCTTGTAGCTCGCGCCGAGCATCCGGCCGCAGACTGCCTGGTGGATTTCCACCTTGGAGGCGAAGAAGCGGTAGATGTTGGCCGGCGACATGCCGAGTTCGCGGGCGATGTCGGCGACATTGGTCTTGCCGTAGCCATAGTGGCGGAACAGGCGCTCGGCGCAATCGAGAATGCGCGTCACATTTTCCTGTCGGGCGGCGTCGGCGACGATGGTGGCGGCTTCGGACATGATCCTCTATCGATTTACGAGTGACGAATTTCAATTTTCATCACTCGTAAATCGAAATGGGCGGCCTGTCAATGCGATTTCAACGTACTTGTACGATTGGTGACAGATGGTGACATTCGATAGACGTCACGAAGGCACCCGAGGATGCGGACTGCTGAAAATATTTTCCGCGAGAGGCCGTCGGCGTTTCAGGCGACCTTTGCTATTTCGCGCAGCCGGAACTTCTGGATCTTGCCGGTCGAGGTCTTCGGGATTTCGGCGAAGATCACCGCCTTCGGCACCTTGAAGCGGGCAAGCAGCGCGCGGCAATGCTCGATGATTTCGGCTTCGGTCGCGGCCCTGCCGGGTTTCAGCTCGACATAGGCGACCGGCACCTCGCCCCATTTGTCATCGGGCCTGGCGACAACACCGCAAGAGGCAACGGCAGGGTGTTTGTAGAGCGCATCCTCGACCTCGATCGAGGAGATATTCTCGCCGCCCGAGATGATGATGTCCTTGGAGCGATCCTTGAGCTGGATGTAGCCATCGGGATGCATGACGCCGAGATCGCCGGAATGGAACCAGCCGCCGGCAAAGGCTTCGTCGCTGGCCTTGCGGTTCTTCAGGTAGCCCTTCATGACGATGTTGCCGCGGAACATGACCTCGCCGATGGTCTCGCCGTCCGCCGGCGTCGTCCGCATCGTCTCGGGATCCATGATGGTCAGGCCTTCGAGTGCCGCGTAGCGTACGCCCTGCCGTGCCTTTTTGGCACTGCGCTCGCCCTTTTCGAGATCGTCCCAGGCGCCATGCCATTCGTTGACGACCGCCGGGCCGTAGGTCTCGGTGAGGCCGTAGAGATGGGTGACGGCGAAGCCGGCGTCGGCCATCCCCGACAGCACGGCTTCCGGCGGCGGTGCGGCCGCGGTGTTGAAGGTCACCGTCTGCGGAAATTCCCGCTTGTCCTCGTCCTTCGCATTGATCAGCACCGACATGACGACCGGCGCGCCGCATAGATGGGTGACGCCGTGATCGGCAATCGCATCGTAGATCGGCTTCGGCCGCATCCAGCGCAGGCAGACATGGGTCCCGGCCTGGACGGCAAGCGTCCAGGGGAAACACCAGCCATTGCAGTGGAACATCGGCAGCGTCCATAGATAGACCGCATGCTTGGCCATGCCTGCATGGATGGTGTTGGTGTAGGCCATGAGGGCAGCGCCGCGATGGTGGTACACCACGCCCTTCGGATTGCCTGTCGTTCCGGAGGTGTAGTTGAGCGAGATGGCGTCCCATTCGTCGTCGGGCATCGACCAGGCGAAATCCGCGTCGCCGCCGGCGACAAAGGCCTCATAGTCGAGCGCGCCAATGCGCTCGCCTTTCGGATAGGGCGCGTCGGCGGCGTAGTCGGGATCGTCATAATCGATGACCAGCGGCTTGACCTTGGCCAGTTCCAGGGCCTGCTTGACGACGCTGGAGAACTCGCGGTCGACGATCAGCAACTTGGTCTCGGCATGATCGAGCTGGAAGGCGATGACCGCGGCATCGAGGCGTGTGTTGAGCGAATGCAGCACCGCCTTGGTCATCGGCACGCCGAAATGCGCCTCCAGCATCGGCGGCGTGTTGGACAGCATGACCGTGACCGTGTCGCTCTTGCCGATGCCGCGCTTCTGAAGCGCCGAGGCGAGCTTCAGCGACCGCCGCCAGAAATTGCGATAGTCGATGCGCTGGCGGCCATGGATGATGGCGATATGGTCGGGATAGGTCCTGGCCGCGCGCTCCAGATAGGTGAGCGGCGTCAGCGGCTGATGGTTGGCCGCGTTCTTGTCGAGATCCTGTTCGTAAGGATTGCCCATCCCATGCTCCCCGCGTTTTCTTTAGACCTTCTAATCTCAGGCTCGGGCCGCGTCACCATCAACGATGCCCCGTTGAAGCGCATTTGGCGCAATGATGATCCAGATTTGCCGCGCCAAAGGGCATCGCATACCCTTGTCCAGTTTGACTTTTGTCGAGAGCCATGAATAATGTCAGCCGAGGAGACGGCATGGCGATCCGACCGGCAGAACAACTTATCCACAAGGCCGCCTGGCTCTATTATGCCCATGGCCTGCGGCAGGACCAGGTGGCAAGCCAGCTTAACATTTCCCGCGCTTCGGTCGCCATGTATCTGCGCAAGGCGCGCGAGACCGGCATCGTCAACATCTCGACCTCGACCCAACTTTTCACCGACGATGTGCTGGCGCGCAAGCTCGAGGATGCGCTGGGCCTCGACGCCGTCTGGATCGCGCCGGAAAACGCCCATATCGCCGACCCGTCGACGGAAATCGCCGTGCTGGCGGCAAGCGTCTTTCTCGAACTGGTCAAGAAGGGCGACCGCATCGGCGTCGCCTGGGGCCGCACCGTCTACATGATCGCCGACATCATGTCCTATGCCGACCTGCAGGATGTTACGGTGGTGCAACTCTGCGGCAATCTCGGTGCGCCCTATTCCTATCGGCCCGACCAATGCACGATGGAGATCGCGCGGCGGCTCAACGCCAAGGGCCTCAATTTCTACGCGCCGCTGGTGCTGTCGACGGAAGAGCTGGCACGCGCGCTGCGGGCCGAACCGGTGATCCGCGAACAATTGTCGGGCGTCGGTGAATGCGATCTGGCGCTGTACTCGGTCGGCGCGGTCGACGCCGACAGCCACCTGGTCAAATGCGGCGCGCTGACACCAAGTGAAATGGCGGAGCTGCGCGGCCGAGGCGCCGCCGGCGTCATTGCCGGGCAGATCATCGACGCCGACGGCAAGGTGCTCGACTGCAGCTACAACCGCCGTGTGATATCAGCCGAGCTTGCCTCGCTGCGCGCCATCGCTCGGCGGCTGATGGTGGTGCAGGAGGACAGCAAGTTCGAACCGCTGCTCGCGGCGATCACGGGCGGCCTTTGCACGCATCTGGTGGTCGGCGCGCGCATGGCGCAGCGGCTCTTGGATCACGCGGCCGCCGCGACAGAAAAGGCCTCCTAGGAAACACCATCTCCGCCGCCGGCGCACTGTCATCAAAGCGTCGCGGCATTCCTGTTTCACCATCAAAGACAGCAACCGGACGAAGCGAACATGAAGAACCTGTGGAATGACGAAGCCGCCGAAAAGCTCGTTGCCGACTATGCAAAGAAGGGTGTCGGCCGCGACCTAGCCTTGCGCGTCTACACGACCCGGCTGCTGGGCGGCGAACCAAGGCTGGTCCTGCATGGCGGCGGCAACACCTCCTGCAAGACGACGGCCACCGATCTCGTCGGTGACGAGTGGGACGTGCTGTGCGTCAAGGGCAGCGGCTGGGACATGGGGGTCATCGAACCGCAGGGCCTGCCGGCGGTCAAGCTCAAGCCGCTGCTCAAGGCGCGCGCGCTGAACAGATTGGCCGACGAGGACATGGTTGCCCTGCAACGCGTGAACCTGATCGATCCGTCATCGCCCAACCCCTCGGTCGAGACGCTGCTGCATGCCTTCCTGCCGCACAAATTCGTCGACCACACGCACTCGACCGCCATCTTGGCCATCGTCGACCAGGAAGATTCGAAGCCGCTGGTGAAGACGGTGTTCGGCAGCAAGATGGGCTATGTGCCCTACATCATGCCCGGCTTCGACCTCGCCAAGGCGGCGGCCGATATCTTCGACGCCGACCCCACGGTTGAGGGCCTGATCCTCGACAAGCATGGCATCTTCACCTTCGGCGACGACGCCAAACAAGCCTACGACCGGATGATCCATTATGTGAACGTCGCCGAGGACTACATTGCCGCAAGCGCTAAGCCGAAGGCGGCAAAGGCAGCCTTGCCGGCAAGGCTCGCGACACCGGCGTCCATCGCGCCGACGCTTCGCGGCGCCGTCGCCGTGGCACGCGGCGAAGGCCGCTTCGACCGCATGATCAGCGACTTCCGCACTTCGGACGCAATCGTCGATTTCATCAATTCGGCCGAGATTGCCGACTATGCCGGACGCGGCGTGTCGACGCCCGATCTGTCGATCCGCATCAAGACGGGACCGATGGCGCTGCCGGCGCCCGATGCCGACAAGGCCGACGACTACAAGGCCGTGATCAAGGACCACGTCGAAGCCTTCGCCAAGGATTACCGCGCCTATTTCGAAACCAATGACGCGCTCGACGACGTCAAGCGCACCATGCTCGACCAGATGCCACGGCTGACGCTGGTGCCGGGCCTCGGCATGTTCGGCCATGGCCGCACGCTGAAGGACGCGAAGATCGCGTCGGATGTCGGCGAGATGTGGATCGAGGCGGTGCGCGGCGCCGAGGCGGTCGGCCGGTTCCATCCGCTCTCCAAGGCCGACCTGTTCCCGCTCGAATACTGGTCGCTGGAACAGGCCAAGCTCGCCTCCAACAAGCCGAAGCCGCTGACCGGCCAGGTGGTGCTGATCACCGGCGGCGGCGGCGCAATCGGTGCAGCGACGGCAAAACTGTTCGCCGACAATGGCGCCCATGCCGTCGTCGTCGATCTCGACGCCGAAAAGGCCGCCGAGGCGGCGAAGAAAGCCGGCAACAATTCGATCGGTGTCGCCGCCGACATTACCGATCCGGCACAGGTGCGTGCCGCCTTCGACAGAGCGGTCGCCGTGTTCGGCGGTGTCGACATCCTGGTCTCCAATGCAGGGGCTGCCTGGGAAGGCCGCATCGGCGAACTCGACGACGCGCTTTTGCGCAGGAGTTTCGAGCTCAATTTCTTTGCCCACCAGTCGGTGGCGCAGAATGCCGTGCGCATCATGCTCGAACAGGGCACAGGCGGCGTGCTGTTGTTCAACACCTCCAAGCAGGCGGTCAACCCAGGCCCGAAATTCGGCGCCTACGGCGTGCCGAAGGCGGCGACGCTGTTCCTGTCCAGGCAATACGCGCTCGACTATGGCGCGCACGGCATCCGTTCCAACGCCGTCAACGCCGACCGCATCCGCTCGGGCCTTTTGACCGACGCCATGATCGCCAGCCGTTCGGGCGCGCGCGGCGTGTCGGAGAAGGACTACATGTCCGGCAACCTGCTCGGCCAGGAAGTGACGGCACAGGACGTGGCGCAGGCGTTCCTGCATCACGCGCTGGCCGATCGCACCACCGCCGATGTGACGACGGTCGATGGCGGCAACATCGCGGCGGCGTTGCGGTAGGGAATCCTGCCTTGATCACCCTGCTGCCGCGAGGCAGCGGGGCAAGGCGCGAACGTAAAACCCTAACAACAATTGTTAGTTCTTGTTAGGTGTGGTACAGGTTGGGAATGAAAACCGAACCAATGCGTACCCTTACGATATCCCTCACCCCTCAGCAGGTTGCTCGCCTGCAAAGCGCCGTCGAAGGCGGCGGGTATGCCTCCAACAGCGAGATTGTTCGTGACGCCCTTCGTCTGTGGGAGCAGCGCGAAGAATTGCGAGCCTTGGAACTCGAACATTTGAAACGGGCCTATGCCGATGGCATGGCCAGCGGCAGGCCGGTGGAAGTCGAACCCGCCGAGTTTATACGCGGCCTGAAGGCAGAACGCCGCGCCCGCGGCTAAATATCGGCTCACACCACGCGCCTCGCAAGATTTGCGAGATATCTGGCATACCATAGCAATCGACAATGAAAAGGCAGCGGACAAGCTGCTTATGCGCATTTTCGACAGGCTGGAACTGGCGGCTCAACATTCCAAGATGGGCACCGCCCGGCCCGAATTGAGCGCAACTGCCCGTGTGCTCATAGAAGGCCGTTATGTCGTCATTTACGAACCGCAATCGGATGGCGTCCTGGTCGTGGCGATTGTCCACGGGATGCGCGATCCGGAACACTGGCTGTAACCCGGAGCAGCTGAGCATTCACATGGAAAGAGCGGCGCAACCGCCGCCCTTTCTTTGTCAAAGGTCCAAATTACTTCGCGTTCGGGTTCGGCATCCAGGCCGGCATCGCGACATCGGCATGGGCGAACTGCGGCAGCTTGGCCGACAGGTCTTCCATGTTCTTGATGTCCTTGTCGATGAGGTCCTTCTGGGTGATCAGCGTCGGCGGCACGACGACGTTGTGGCCGGGATCTTCACCGGCCAGCAGCTGTGCCAGCGCGCGCACCGAGACCTGGCCGACGACGGCCGGGTTGGTGGCGGCCGTGGCAGCCCAGGCGCTGTCGGGTTCGCGCATCGCTGATATATCGGACGTCGAGATATCGGCCGAATAGATCTTGATGCCCTTGTTGAGGCCCGCCTCGTCGACGGCGATCTTCACGCCCTTGGCGAATTCGTCATAGGGCGCGAACATCACCTTGATGTCGGAGTGAGCCGACAGCACCGAGCGCGCCTGGTTGGCGACCGAATTGGCGATCGGATTGTCGAGCGTGCCGAACATCGCGACTTCCTTGATGCCGGCATACTTCTTCTTCACGTCGACCCAGGTCTCGTTGCGGCGGTCGAGCGGCGCGATGCCGGCGACATAGACATAGCCGGCATTCCAGCTCTCGCCATTGTCCTTGACCGCCTGTTCGAGAGCGAGGCGCGCCAAGTCGCGGTCGGACTGTTCGACCTGCGGGATCTTGGGGTTTTCGACATTGACGTCGAAAGCCACCACCTTGATGCCTGCGTCGACCGCACGCTGCGCGGCGTCCTTCATCGATTCCGTCAGACCGTGCTGGATGATGATGCCCTGCACGCCGAGCGCGATGGCCTGGTCGACCATATCGGATTGAAGGGCAGCATCCTGGCGGCTGTCGAGCACGCGCAGGTCGATGCCGAGCGCCTTCGACTGTGCTTCGACGCCCGACAGATAGGCCTGGAAGAAATCACCGGTCGAGAGATAACGCACCAGCGCGATCTTGACGCCGGGCTTGTCGAAAGGCGCCGGCTTGTCCGCGGCCAGCGCCGGGAATTGCATCAGCATGGTTGCGCCGGCCAATCCGAGCGCCACCTTCCCTAGAAGTCTTCTTGTAATGCTCACTTTGTTTTCCTCCACTCTTGTTGAACCCAAAATCCTGTTCCGGTCGAAACTACCTCCTGCCCCTGCCCGAAAGCGCAAAGGTGAAGACAAGGGCGACGACCAGAACCACGCCCTTGACGAAATCCTGCGTGTAGTAAGGCGCGTTCATCATCGTCAGGCCTTGCAGCAAGATGCCGACGAACAGCGCGCCGATGGCGGTGCCGAAGGCGTTCGGCTTGGCGGCGCCGAGCACCGCGTAGCCGATCAGCGCCGCGGCGACAGCATCGAGCAGGAGATTATTACCCGAGGCGATGTCGCCGCGTCCAAGCCGGGCAGCGAGCAATATGCCGCCGATCGAGGCAAAAACTCCTGAAATAACGTAGGCCCAGATCTTGTATGCCTTGACAGGCGCACCGGCGAGTTCAGCGGCGCGCTCGTTGCTGCCGACGGCGTACATCATGCGGCCGAAGCGGGTGTATTCGAGGAAGAACCAGATCAGCACGGCGAGCACGAGCAGCACCACGACCGACACCGGAATGAGATTGGGGATGAAGAAATCGAAGCGGTGGCGGCCAAGCGCCAGGAAGGCGTCAGAGAATTTGCCGTTGGCGACCGAACCGTCCGGCATGGTCATGCCGGTTGCGATCGAACGGCCTTCGGTCGGGATGCGCTGCAGGCCGACGAGCAGGAACATCATGCCGAGCGTCGCCAGGAGATCGGGCACGCGCATGTAGACGATCAACCAGCCGTTGATCAGGCCGACAATGGCGCCGATCAGCAGGCAGACGACGACCGCGACAAAAGCGTTCTGCTCCAGCACCACCATCACATAGGCCGCCGCCATCATGGCTGATGTGGCGACCGAGCCGATCGACAGGTCGAAGCCGCCGACGACGAGCGTCGCGGTGACGCCGAGCGCCAACACGCCGGTGATGGCAACCGACTGGAAGATGAAGACGGCACTTTGCGGCGAGACGAAACCGTCGGCGGCGATCGCGAAATAGGCGACGAGCCCGAACAAGAGCACGATGAAGCCGTAGCGGATGGCGTGGTCGCGCAACGTCATTCAGCGCTCCCGCGCGCTGGTGCCGTCTTTACCCAACTCGAACCCATGGTCTCTCCGTTCCAATTCATATTACGCGCTCTTCAGGCGGCGCTGTGCAGCGGTCCGCCGGCGACCTCGGCCAGCAGGCGATCGAGATCGACGTCGGCATTGCGGTGCTCGCCGACGATGGTGTGCTCCGACATCACCAGGATGCGGTCGGCGGTCTCCAGCGCCTCGTCGAGTTCGGTGACGAACAGCAGCGTGGCGCGGCCGTTTGCACTGGCCCTGAGCTTGGCGGCAATGTCGCGCCGGGCGGAAATGTCGACGCCCTGAAACGGCTCGTCCAGAATGAACAGTCTGGCATCCTGGGCCATCCAGCGGGCGACCATCACCTTCTGCTGGTTGCCGCCGGACAGCTCCGACATTTCGTCCTTCTCGGAGCGGCAGACGATGCCCAGTTCCTGGATTTGCCGGCGCGCGGTAGCGCGTTCCAGACGGCGCCTGAGAACAGCGAAACGTGACATGCGCTTGTGAAACGGCAGGCTGATATTTTCCTGGATGTTGAAGCCGTCGACGATGCCGTTCTCGCCGCGGTCCTTGGCGACGAGGAACACGCCGGCGGCGATCGCCTCGCCGGCCGATCGCGGCGCATAAGGCTTGCCGTTCATCGTCATGGTGCCGGCGAGCGGCTCGCGCACGCCAAACAGTGTCTCGGCGAGCGCCGTCTTGCCAACGCCCACGAGGCCGGTGATCGCAACGACCTCGCCGTCGCCGAGCGTCAGCGAGATCGGCTTGGCACCCTGCGCGATGCGCAGGCCCTCGATGTTCAGGATTGCCTTGGCCGAATTCCTGACAACGATCTGGTCGAGATGGATCTTGCGGCCGAGCATGGCGTTGACCGCGCCTTCATAGTCGAGCGGCTTCTTGTCGAAAATGCCTGAGATGATCCCGTCGCGCATGGAGACGATGCGGTCGGCAAGCCGCCTGATATCCGACATGCGATGCGAGATGTAGAGGATCGCCACGCCTTGCTCGCGCAGCCTGTCGATCAGCGCAAACAGCCGATCGGCCTCGGTGCTGGAGAGCGATGAGGTCGGCTCGTCGAGGATCAGCACTTTCGGCTGGTGCGCCAGCGCGCGGGCAATCGCGACCATCTGGCGATCGGCCAGCGAAAGATCGCTCACCCGCGCCTTTAAATCGATGGCCAAACCCATGCGGTCGGCGACCGCCTTGGCCTCCCGACGCACGCGGACCGGATTGAACAGGGTCGGCGCGCCTTTGCCGCTCAGCCTGTCGAGGGTCAAATTGGTGGCGACGTCGAGATCGGCGACGACACCGTCATTGATGTTCTGGTGAACGGTGACGACGCCGGCGCGGATCGCCTCGGCCGGGGTTTTCGGTGCAAAATCCTGGTCGGCGAGCGCCATCGTGCCGCCGCCGCGCTCGTAGACGCCGCTGATGATCTTGACGAGGGTGGACTTGCCGGCGCCGTTGGCGCCCATCAGGACGGTCGCTTCGCCCGCATGCAATTCGAGCGAGACGCCGCCAAGCACCTCGTTATGGCCAAAGGATTTCCTCAGTCCCTCTACGCGGAACACGGCACTGCCGACCATGCGTTCCTCCCTGACATGACGCTATGGGCTACATCGGCAATTGTCAACACGATTGACAATTGCCAGATCGCTTCCTAGCTTGGCCCAGCCGCCATGCCTCGATTATGTTCGGAGGGCATATGCGGGAGGATGACGATGACTGAAGAATTGCCGTTCGAAGCCCTGTCGGTCGAGACTCTGGCTGCCCGCCTCGGCACAAACGATGCGCTGTGCGCGAAGATCGGCGAGGACACGACACGCTGGAAGGTCCGCGAGGTCGGTGACGGCAATCTCAACCTCGTCTTCATCGTCGAGGGCGCCAGCGGTGCGGCGGTGGTCAAGCAGGCCCTGCCCTATGTCCGCCTGGTCGGCGACAGCTGGCCGCTGCCGTTAAAACGCTCCTTCTTCGAATATCATGCGCTGACAAGGCAAGAAGCGCGCGCGCCCGGGTCGGTGCCGGCGATCCATTATTTCGATGAACGCCAGGCGCTGATCATCATGGAATATCTAGCGCCGCCGCACGTCATCCTGCGCCGTGCGCTGATCGAAGGCCGGCAATTGCCGAACATCGCTCGGGATATCGGCCTGTTCATGGCCCGCACGCTGTTTCGCGGCTCCGACCTGCACATGGCGGCCAAAGACCGCAAGGCCGACCTGGCGCTGTTCGCCGACAATGTCGAACTCTGCGACATCACCGAGAACCTGGTGTTTTCCGACCCCTATTTCGACGCCAAGATGAACCGGCATACCTCGCCGCAGCTCGACGGCCTCGTCGCGGAACTGCGCGCCGACCGCGACCTCAAGGTCGAGGCGCAGCGGCTGAAGCACATCTTCGCCGCCAATGCCGAAACGCTGCTGCATGGCGACCTGCATTCCGGTTCGATCATGGTCACCGATAGCGAAACCCGGATGATCGATCCGGAATTCGCTTTCTATGGTCCAATGGCCTTCGACGTCGGCATGCTGCTCGCCAATTTCTGGATGTCATTCTTCTCGCAGCGCGGCCACGAGCAGGAGGGCAAGCGCGATGCCATGCGCGCCTATCTGCTCGGTGTGACAGTCGAGACTTGGTCAGTGTTCCGCGCCGAGTTCTCCCATCTGTGGCGCACCGAACGCACTGGCATGCTCTACCAAAAGAGCCTGTTCGAGGATCAGGGCGACAGGCTCGGTGCCGAGCAGGCGCTCGACCATGTACTGCACCAGATCTGGACCGACCTGCTCGGCTTTGCCGGCATCGAGGTTCACCGGCGCATCCTCGGCCTCGCCCACAATGCCGATTTCGAGACCATTGCCGACGAGGATTTGCGCGCCAGTTGTGAGGCAAAGGCGCTAAAATTCGGCCGTCACATCGCCGTCAACCGGCGCCAGATCCACAGCATCGACGAGGTCAACCAACTGGCCGCGCTGATCGAACAGGAGAGCAGTATTTGAACGTCGGCGACCGCCACTATCGCACCATCTGGCTGAGCGACGACGGGCGTTCGGTGGAGATCATCGACCAGCGCTGGCTGCCGCATGATTTCCGCATCGAGACGATCGGCACGGTTGCCGGCATCGCCACCGCCATCCGCGACATGTGGGTGCGCGGCGCGCCGCTGATCGGCGTCACCGCAGCCTATGGTGTCGCCATGCAGATGGCCGACGATGCGTCGGATGCAGCGCTCGACGCCGTCTGGGGGACCTTGCACGAGACGCGTCCGACAGCGATCAATCTGCGCTGGGCGCTGGACGAGATGCGGCGCTTCCTCAAGCCGCTGCCAACGGAACAACGCGCCGAAGCCGCCTATCGGCGGGCCGGTGAGATCGCCGACGAGGATGTCGGCCTCAACCGCGCCATCGGCGAAAACGGTCTCGCCATCATCAAGGCGATCGCGGCGCGCAAGCGGGAGGGCGAGCCGGTCAACATCCTGACCCATTGCAATGCCGGCTGGCTGGCCACCGTCGACTACGGCACCGCCACCGCGCCGATCTACCTGGCCACCGAGGCCGGCATTCCCGTCCACGTCTATGTCGATGAGACGCGGCCACGCAACCAGGGCGCCCAGCTGACCGCCTGGGAGATGGCCGGCCACGGCGTGCCGCACACGCTGATCGTCGACAATGCCGGCGGCCATCTGATGCAGCGCGGCGAGATCGACATGGTCATCGTCGGCACCGATCGCACGACCGCCGACGGCGATGTCTGCAACAAGATCGGCACCTATCTCAAGGCGCTCGCCGCCGCCGACAATGATGTGCCTTTCTATGTCGCGCTGCCGTCGCCGACCATCGACTGGACGGTGCATGACGGTCTGGCCGAAATCCCGATCGAGCAGCGCTCGGCCGACGAGGTGTCGCTGGTCTGGGGCAAGACCGCTGCCGGCGAGATCGCTCAGGTCCGCATTTCGCCGGAGACGACGCCGGCGGCGAACCCGGCCTTCGACGTGACGCCGGCGCGGCTGGTGACCGGGCTGATCACCGAACGCGGCGTCGCCAAGGCGTCGCGCGAGGGCCTGAAGGCGATGTTTCCCGAGCGCGGGTAAGAGCCGACCGTCGAACCCCTAATAGAGCGGCTTGGCCATATGCCTTGGCGTTGGCCACTCAGTGGTGGTGCCGGGCTGCACCGGCCGCTCGAGATAGGTCGACAGCACCACATAACTGCGCGTCGAGGTGACGCCAGGCGTTTCGTAAAGGCGCGACAGCAATCCTTCGAGCGCCCTGGTGTCCTCGGTGCGAACCTTGAGCAGCATGCAGCTGTCGCCGGCAACCGAATGGATCTCCTCGACTTCCGGATACTCCGAGACTGCCATCAGTTCCGGGGTCTTTCCCCAGCCCTTGGTGTCGATATGGACAAAGGCAAGCAAAGGCTTTTTCACCGCCCGGGGATCGATGATTGCCGCGGTGTTGCGGATGGCGCCGCTGCGCCGAAGGCGTTTGACCCGCTCATGAGCGGCAGGAGGCGACAAGCCGACGCGATCGCCGAGTTCGGCGTAGCTGATCGTGGCGTCATCAACCAGGACGCCTAATATTCTTCGGTCTATCGCATCGAGGTCGCGGACCGCAGCCTTATTCCGCGGAACACCATCTGTTTCTTCGTCCATGGCGAATTTCCCGATTGCAGCTGAATAAAATACGGCGATTATGACAATATGTCGAACGCAGATCAAGTTGCATCACTGGCGCCAAGCGTCCGAGCGCCTATCCCGGCGCTTGCTTACCTGCTGACCGGATGCATCGCCGTCATCGGCTCGAACTCGCTTGTGCTGGGCCCGATAGCCCCAGCCGTGGCCGCGTCGTTCGGTACCAGCGTGCCGGCCGTGATGATCGCGGCGGCCGCGTTCGGCCTCGGCACCTCCGCAAGCGCCCTGTTCCTTGCCCGCTACATCGACCGGCTCGGCGCACGCCGGATGCTGCAGGGCGCACTGTTGCTGTTGGCACTGGCGCTTGTCGCAAGTGCCGTGGCGCCAACAGTGATGATGCTGGTCGCGGCACAGTTGCTTGCCGGCATCGCTGCCGGTATCGCCATGCCGGCGATCTATGCCAGCGCCGCCGCCATCGCACCGCCGGGCAGAGAGAGCGGCACGATCGGCGTCGTGTTGACCGGATGGACGCTCAGCATGGTGGCCGGCGTCTCGCTGTCGGCCGTGCTTGCCGATCTGGTGCATTGGCGTGCCGTTTTCGCCGCAGTCGCGTTGCTGGCAATGCTTGCATGGGCGGGGCTTACAATGACGTCGCTCAGCGACATCAGAAAGGCCGGGCCGGCACCCGCCCCGCTGGAAGCGCTCGGCATTCCCGGCATCGTGCCGCTTCTGATCGCTTGCGCCGCCTTCATGACCGCCTTCTACGGTGTCTATGGCTATCTCGGCGACCATCTTCATGTCGGGCTGGGAGAGCCGGTCAGCGCCAATGGCCTGGCGGCTCTTGCCTATGGCATAGGCTTCGGCACGGCTGCTCTCCTCGACGGTGTCATCGACCGGCTTGGCGCGCGGCGCGTCATGCCATTCACCTATCTTCTGGTCGCCGTCGTCTATGTCGCCATGGCCGCGACGAGCGACAGTTTCGGGCTAACCTTGACCATGGTGGCGGTCTGGGGACTGGCCAATCATTTCGGATTGAATGTCCTGGTGACGCGCCTGTCGGCGCTCGATCCGTCGCGGCGCGGCACGATCATGGGCTTGAACAGCGCGGTGACCTACCTCGCGGTCTTCGTCGGCACCACCAGCTTCGGGCCGCTTTATTCCAGCTTTGGTTTTGCGACATGCGCGGCCGTTGCAGCACTGCTCATGCTGATCGCCGCATCGGCGGCGGCGTGGCGCACGAGGTAGTCGAACGGGCTTGGCCCAACCTTCTCACGGTTGACAGCAGCGCCCCGCCCTTTCATACAAAGCCGTTAATGTTCTCAGGGCGGGGTGAAAGTCCCCACCGGCGGTAAGGACTCTTAGTTGCGTATGATTCCTTTCCGAAAGCCGTTCCGGTTTTCGGGGTCATGCGCGGGACCCAAGCCCGCGAGCGCTTTCCGGTTTCGGAAAGGTCAGCAGATCCGGTGTGATTCCGGAGCCGACGGTTAGAGTCCGGATGGAAGAGAACGAACGGAAGATGGACCGCCTCGGCGGGCCGGCTTGCGTATCGTGCGTCCTGATTCTGGTTCGAAACGGAAGGATGGACCCATGAATCAGCATTCCCATAAAGACTACGGAACTGTTCGCATCGCCGTCATTCGCGCGCGCTGGCATGCCGACATCGTCGACCAGTGCGTACAGGCCTTCGAGGCGGAACTGGCTGACATCGGAGGCGACCGCTTCGCCGTCGATGTCTTCGACGTGCCGGGCGCCTATGAAATTCCCCTGCATGCCAAGACCCTGGCCGGGACCGGCCGCTATGCCGCGATCCTCGGCACCGCCTTTGTCGTCAATGGAGGCATCTACCGGCATGAGTTCGTCGCCAACGCGGTGATCGACGGCATGATGAACGTGCAGCTGTCGACCGGCGTACCGGTGCTGTCGGCGGTGCTGACCCCGCACAACTACCACGACAACGCCGAGCATCACCGCTTCTTCTTCGAACACTTCACCGTCAAGGGCAAGGAAGCGGCCAATGCCTGCGTGCAGCTCCTGGCGGCGCGGGAGTTGATCGCGGCCTAAGATCGCCAAACAGGCCGGATTTCAGCCCTGCAACAAGAATTGCGATCAAGAAGAACTCAGAAGGTTGCGGTTCCGCTGAAATCCGGCCAGAAGCATCAAGGGCCGGCCGGCGAACGGCCGGCCCGCGACGTTGCGCTTGAAACCAGATACGGGAGACTATTGGGTGGCTCGCATAACACTGAGACAATTGCTCGACCACGCCGCCGAATACGGCTACGGCGTGCCCGCTTTCAACATGAACAATATGGAACAGGGCCTCGCCATCATGGAGGCCGCCGAGGAGACCAAGTCGCCGGTCATCCTGCAGGCAAGCCGCGGCGCCCGCGCCTATGCCAATGACGTGGTGCTGGCCAAGCTGATCGACGCGCTGGTCGAAATCCACCCCGACATTCCGGTCTGCATGCACCTCGACCATGGCAACAATGAAGCCACCTGCGTCACCGCCATCCAGTACGGCTTCACCTCGGTCATGATGGACGGATCTCTGAAGGAAGACGGCAAGACGCCGGCCGACTACGCCTACAATTCGGGCATCACCAAGCGCGTCGTCGACATGGCGCATTGGGGCGGCGTGTCCGTCGAAGGCGAGATCGGCGTGCTCGGCTCGCTGGAGAGCGGCGGCGGCGAGCAGGAAGACGGCCACGGCGTCGAAGGCGCCATCAGCCACGACCAGTTGCTGACCGATCCCGAGCAGGCCGTGGAATTCGCCAGGGATACCCATGTCGATGCGCTGGCGGTGGCCATGGGCACCAGCCATGGCGCCTACAAATTCTCGCGCAAGCCGGACGGCGCGGTGCTGGCCATGAACGTCATCGAGGAAATCCACCGCCGCCTGCCGAACATGCATCTGGTCATGCACGGCTCGTCCTCGGTGCCGGAGGATCTGCAGGAGATCATCAACAAATATGGCGGCCAGATGAAGCCGACCTGGGGCGTTCCGGTCGAAGAGATCCAGCGCGGCATCAAGCACGGCGTGCGCAAGATCAACATCGACACCGACAACCGCATGGCGCTGACCGGCGCGATCCGCAAGGTGCTGACCGAGAACCCGAGCGAGTTCGATCCGCGCAAATATCTGACACCCGCCATGGCTGCCATGCGCAAGCTGTGCAAGGAGCGCTTCGAACAGTTCGGCACCGCCGGCAACGCGCAGAAGATCAAGCCGCTGCCCGTCGCCGAAATGGCCAAGCGCTACAAGTCGGGCAGTCTCGATCCGAAGTTCGGGTGAGTGGCTGACGCGGCCTTCCCTTCTCCCCTTGTGGGAGAAGGTGTCGCCGCAGGCGACGGATGAGGGGTGTTCCAGGGAACATTAACGCCTCACTCCGCTGGAAGACCCCTCATCCGTCTCGGCGCTATCGCGCCGATCCACCTTCTCCCACAAGGGGAGAAGGCAAGAGAGGTGCCCCCCTCAAAAACTCGATCACCATCGCCGCCGTCCAGGTGAAGCGGCCGCCGCCGAGGGGCTCGCCGGTGAGCGGATCGTAATATTCGGCAAAGCCACTTTCCTGGATCAGATCCAGGCTGGATTGCGTGATGCGCCGCGCCGCGTCATCGTGACCAGCGACGGCAAGGCCGTCCGCGATCATGTAATTGACGACCAGCCAGACCGGGCCGCGCCAGTAGCGCTTGGCGTCGAAGCGTGGATCGTCTGGATCATGCGACGGCACGACGTAACGCGCCTTGGCGGCTAGGCGTTCGACGGTTGCGGCCAGCGCTACGGTGCGAGCCCCGGGAATGGCCGCGAAGGCCGGCAGGATGCCGCCGACGGAAGCGCTGTCGATCAGCCTGCCGGTGACGCGGTCGAGGCAGAGATACTGGCCTCGCGCATCGCTCCACAGCCGCTCCATCGCCGCCAGGCCCTTTTCAGCGCGGGCACGATTGGCGCTGGCGATCCCGGTTTCGCCCAGCGCGTCGGCAAGATCGGCAAGATCGGCGCAGGCGCGGATCAAAATGGCGTTGAAGCCGGGATCGACGACCTGGAATGGCGAGGCGTCATGCAGTCTGGCATTGTCCCAGCCAAGCCCGCGAAAAAGCTGCAGCAGCCAGATGTAGCGGTCATACTGCCCTTGTGTCGGACGGTGCGCAGGGTCGGCATGCAGGATGTCGCGGCGCGTGTAGGGCTCGACACCCTCGGTCGGCACACGCTCGAAGGCATCGTCCCAGTCGATGGAATTGTCGCGGCCGGACTCCCAGGGATGGATGATGGCGACCAGCCCCTCGCCTTTTGGGTCGCGGTTTTCGTAAAACCAGCGGTGCCAGGCATCGATCTTCGGCAGCAGCGCGCGGGCTCGCTCCGCAGCCAATTTCTTGTCCATGGCCCGGTCGAACAGGCGCCGTATGGCAAAACCTGCAACAGCCGGCTGGGTAATGCCTGATGTGGCCGTCGGGCGGCCGGTCCGCCAGACCTCCGGCCCGGGGAAATAACCGTCGCTCCAGACATGGAAGACGATGTGCGGCACCATGCCGTCCGGCCATTGGTGCGCGAACAACGTCTCGATCTCGGTCCAGGCGCGGGCCTCGTCGTAATGAGCGAGGCCGAGCGCGGTCAGGCAGGAATCCCAGTTCCACTGGAACGGATAAAGACCTTTCGTCGGGATGGTGTAGGCGCCCTGGTCGTTTTCTTTCAGCACCTCGATGGCACGGGCAATGATGTCACTAGTGGCGGAAGCGGTCATGGCAGTTCAGGGCTTTCGGTATCAAAGGGCATTGGTGGTTTCGGGATCGAACCAGCGGATGCGGTCGGGTTTGGGCGCGAGCCGCAGGTGATCGCCGACCTGCACGCCGGCATTCGAGTCCAGGATGGCGCGGAACAGGCCGCCCTCGACATCGCAGGTGACCAGCGTGTGCGGGCCGAGCGGCTCGATGACGCGCACGGTGGCGTGCAGACCCTCGCCGCCGGCATCGACGTCCTCGGGGCGGATGGCGAATTCTATTCTCTGCTTGTCCGATTTGGGGCCGGGCAGCGTCAGCCCGGCTACGGTCCAGTCTCCATTCGCGGCCTTGGTCGCCGGGATAAAATTCATCGGCGGATTGCCGATGAAGGAGCCGACGAAGCGCGCGGCCGGATTGCGGTAGACCTCGACCGGCGATGCGGCCTGGACGATGCGGCCCTGATGCATGACGGCGATGCGGTCGGCGAGACTCATCGCCTCGACCTGGTCGTGGGTGACATAGATGGTGGTGGTCTTCGAGGCGGCAAGCACGCCCTTGAGCTCGGCACGCATCTCCAGCCGCAGCAGCGCGTCTAGGTTCGACAGCGGCTCGTCCATCAGGATGACGTCGGGCTCCATGGCGAGCGCACGGGCGACGGCAACGCGCTGGCGCTGGCCGCCGGACAGCTGGCCCGAATAGCGTTTCAGCAATTGCTCGATATGCATGAGTTCGGCGGTGCGGGTGACACGACGCTCGACATCGGCCTGCGGCAATTTCTTCATGCGCAGACCGAAGGCGATGTTCTCGAACACGGTCAGGTGCGGAAAGACGGCGTAGTTCTGGAACACCATGGCAATGCCGCGGTCGCGCGGCGGCAGATGGTCGACGCGGCGGCCGCCGATCCAGACCTCGCCCTGGCTCGGTGTCTCCAGCCCGGCGACGATGCGCAGCAGCGTGGTCTTGCCGCAGCCAGAGGCGCCAAGCAGCACCATGAATTCCTGGTCGGATATGGCGAGATCGACCTGATGCAGGGCGGTGAAGCCGCCGAAGCGCTTGGCCACACCCTTGATCGCGATTTCAGCCATGAGCGTTCTCCGTGCCCTGCGTCATCGGTTGGCAATCCCCCACATGGCGAACAGGTATTTTCGAACGGCGAAGATGAAGATCAGCGCCGGCACGACCAGTGCGGCGCCGCCGGCGAATTTGAGATAGAGCGGCGATTCACCGAGGCTTTGCAGCAGGAAGGCGGTCAGCGTGCGGTTCTCGATGGTGAGCACGGCGGCTGCGAACACCTCGTTCCAGGAGATGGTGAAGGCAAACACCGCCGAGGCGGCGATGCCCGGCAGGGCCAACGGCAGGATGACCTTGCGAAAGGCCTGCCATCGTGTGCAGCCGAGCGTCCAGGCGGCCTCCTCTAGCTCGACCGGAATGCCCGAGAACAGCGAGAACGTGATCAGCACGGCGAACGGCAGCGCCAGCGTGGTATGGACCAGCGCCAGCCCGATGGCGGTGTCGTCGAGGCCCGTGCGGATGAACATCACCGCCAGCGGCAATGCCAGCAGTGGCAACGGGAATGCGCGGGTCATCAGCACCAGGAAGCGGAAGGCCTCCTTGCCCGGAAAGTCGAAACGCGACAGCGCGTAGCCGGCCGGAGCGCCGAAGCCGATGGACAGGATCATCGTCAGGGTGGCGACGAGGACCGAGTTCCACAGTGCCCTGGCGACGCCGGCGAATTCGATGAAGAAGGATAGGCTGCCGAGATCAAAGGACGGCAAGAAACGCTTGGGAAAGGCGGTGACCTCATCCGGTGACGACAGCGCGTTGACGATCAAGAGGTAGATCGGCAGCAGCACCCAGACGCAAAGCAGGATGGCGGTGGCGATCAGCAGCCAGTCGCCGGCCTTGCGCGCATCGGCGGTCGCGGCAGTCGGTGCTTCGGCAAGGGCGCTCATATCCGGGCTTCCTTGGGCACCCGCAGCACCCTAAGGAAAAACAGCGTGAAGCCGATCGAGATTGCGAGGATGAGCAGCGCCGAGGCGGCGGCGACATTGCGATCCTGCAGCGTGAATTGCCAGTTGTAGGTCTCGCCCATCAGCACCGGCAGGTTGGTGCCGCCAAGGGCTGCGACCACGGCGAAGACCTCGAAGGCGAGGATGACGCGCAGGATGATCGCCGTCTGCAGGCTGGGGCGCAGCAATGGCAGCGTGATGCGCAGGAAGCGCTGCCACGGGCTTGCCCCGAACACTTCCGCCGCCTCGTAATATTCCTTGGGGATCAGGCCCATGCCGGCGACGAGGATGACCATCATGATCGCGGTGGCCCGCCAGATCTCGGCCAGCGCCACGGCGATGAAGATGGTCAGCTTGCTCTGGTAGCCGAGGAACATGATCGGCTTGTCGACGACGCCAAGGCTGGAGAGCAGCGTGTTGAGGAAGCCGGACTGGTCGAAGATGGCGAGCCAGATCAGGCCGGCGGCGAGGTCGGAAATGCCGAGCGGGATGGCGAAGACATAGAGCGCGGCACTGCGCCCGGTCTCCAGTCGCGACACCACGCTCGCCATCAGCAGCGCCATGACCAGTTGGATCGGTACGACGATGGCTGCCAGCAGCAGCGTGTTGCGGACCGTGACCGGGAATTTCCAGCTGCCGGCCATGGTGCGGAAATTGTCGAGGGTGAAGGCGCCGTCGCGGGTGATCGCCTCGAAGGCGACCAGCGCGAACGGGTAGAGGAAGAAGATGCAGAGGAACAACGTCGCCGGCATCAGCAGCAGATAGGGCAGAGCCTTGCCGTGCATGGTGATGTCCTTTGCGTGCGGTGGCCATGTGCGTGCGGGTCTGGGCGCCCGAAGTGCAACAAACTCCGGGCGCCCCCTCGGGAGGATTTTAGTCGACGGGGCAAGCGCCAGTGGATGGCTTGTCGGGCGCCCAGCATGGCGCCTTGGCCTGGTCGATGAGAGCCTTGAGCACTGTTGCTTCTTCGCCGAGCACGCCATGCACGTCCTCGCCGCCGAGCACGATGCGCTCGAAACTGTCGGTATAGACCTGGTTGAATTTGCCGCCGAGGTCGCCGAGCCCCATCGGCAGCAACGCCGGCAGTGCATCGGGCGCACCGGTCATGGTGGCGATCGCCGGGCCGAAGGCCTTCACCGAGGCCGGCATGTCGTCTGGCAGTTTGACGTCGACGACCGGGAAGAAATTGGTTGCCTTGAGCGTCGCGATCTGGGTTTCCGGCTTCAGCATATAGGCGACCAGCGCCTTGGCCTTGTCGATATCGGGCGAGGTCTTCGGAATGGCGACGCCAGCCACGACAGGCATGAAGCCGCGACCGGCGGGGCCGGCCGGCGCCGGGAAGGCAACGAATTCGTCCGGCTTCTTGTTGAAGGCGTCGGCAAGGCGCGCGACATGGTCGAACGCCACCCAGACCTCACCTGAAAGCAACGGCTCCTGCATGAAGGCGTAGTTGGTCGAATTCGGGTTGGTGTACTGCCAGAGTTCCCTGAACTTGTTCCAGGCGACCTCGGCTTCCGGTGAACGGAACTTGGTCACCATCGAGCCGGTGTAGGACGGATAGAGAAACCCCTCGAAGAAGCGGTGCTTGAGCCCCTTGGGACCGGCGGGAAAGCCGAATTTCGGTGAGCCGGTCTTCTCCGCGATGTTCTTCGACCATTCGATAAGCTGGTCGTAGGTGATGGTGTTGAGATCGACGCCTGCCGGCAGATATTGCAAGGCCTGCTTGTTGGCCGCCATCAGATAGGTGGCCTGCATCCAAGGCAGGTATTTCTGCTCGCCGGTGCCGAGCATGCCGAGCTTCTTGTAGGCCTCGTTGACCTTGACGCCGCCGATATCGACGCCGGACAGATCGGCAAGGTTCGCTCCGACCGTCGAGAAATCGCCGTGCAGCCCACCCAGCAGGCCGATGGTGCCGGTGCCGGCCTGCAGTTCAGCCTGAAGGCGGGTGAGCCAGGGACCATCCTCGGCGACCTGATAGTCAACCGGGCCGTCAAAACCTTTCAGCACCTCGTCGCGCATCTTCTGGGTTTCCTCGACCGGACGCGCCTGCGTCGACCAGAACAAAACCTGCTGGGCTTGCGCGCCGCCCGAGGCGATCGTTAACGCCAGCGCGGCGCCGATCAGTGTCTTCAATGCTTTCATCACGGTCTTCCTCCCTGGATAGGCGCCATCATTTCGGCGTCAGCTTGTTGTCCGCGGTGCGGGTCCATGGCTTGCGCGCGCAACCAGCGTCGGCCGGATCAGCCGCGTCAGCGGCTCGGCGGGCTTCTCGGCGATCACGGTGAGCAGCATGTCGGCGATCTCGCGCGCGCATTGGCGGATCGAGGCATCGAACGTGGTCAGGCCCGGTGGCGCGTAGCCCGAAGCGGCAATGTTGTCGAAACCGATGACGGAGAGGTCGCGCGGCACGCCGAGGCCCGCGCGGGCGGCCTCCTCCATCACGGTCAGAGCCAGTTCGTCGAACAGAGCGACGATGGCGGTCGGCCTGTCAGGCCGCTGCAGCATGCGGTTGACGGCCTGGATGCGGGCCTCATGGTCGAAGCGCGGCGCCGTCACCACGTCGAGCCGCACCGACGGATCGCCCCGACGGGCAATGGCTGCGGCAAGGCCGTCTTGCCGCAGATGCCGGAAGGTCATCAGCTCGGAAATCGTCACCAGGCCGAAATGGCGGTGGCCGAGATCGTAGAGCATGTCGAAAGCCTCGCCGAAGGCGTGCGCGCCGTCGGTATCGAGCCAGTTGTAGCCGAACTCGCTGTCGAGAAGCCGGCCGTGGGCAACGAATGGAAAGCCACGCTCGCGCAGATAGGCGAGCCGCTCGTCAACCTCGGCGATACGCGTGACGACAACGCCATCGGCCCGCCCGGATTCGACGACATGGCGCAGCACCGACAGTTCCGAATGGCCGAAGGCCGCGGTGGCCAGGATCAGGTCGGCGCCGTGCGACACCAGCCCTTCGCCGAGCCCGGTGACGAATTCGCCAAGGAAAGAATCGACAAGGTTCGGCCCGCGGATCGGTAGTACGAGGCCGACGAAACCACTGCGGCCGGAGACAAGCGTGCGCGCCGCGGTGTTGGGCACGTAGCCAGCCTGACGTGCCGCTTGCGCGACACGCTCGCGCGTCTTCAGCGCGATCTGTTCATGGCCGGCAAGCGCCCGCGACACCGTCGTGATCGACAGGTCGAGGCCTGCGGCAAGCTCCTTGAGCGTGATGACGCGGGTCGTCATCGCTCCTCCCTCGAACAAGTTTGAAACGTTTGTAATTGTCTTTCGCAAAATTGCAAACGTTTTAAATTTCTGGCCCTTGGATTGATCCGAGGCTAGCCTGCCTTTCCACCCTGCGGTGCAGTTTCGGTCAAGTTGCAATCGAGATGAAGCTTGGCAGCGGCCACCATGCGGCCAGCCCAGGCCTCCGTGCGGTGCTACTATCGCTCCGCACTCCGAGCGGCGGATCCTACTGAAGCGTTCGCGCCGGCGGCTGGCCGGCATGGTCCCGGGCGATGCCGGCATCGCCATCCTCTGCTCCAGACGCACGGTCGAGGCCTGTCGCCACCACCGAGACCCTGAAGCGGCCTTCCATGCTCTTGTCGAAGATCGCGCCGACGATGATGTCGGCGTCCTCGTAGACCTCTTCGCGGATACGAGTAGCGGCCTCGTCGACCTCGAACAGGGTCATGTCCCTGCCGCCCGATATCGAGACCAGCACGCCCTTCGCGCCCTTCATCGACACTTCGTCGAGCAGGGGGTTGGCGATCGCGGCTTCCGCCGCCTTCATCGCCCGGCCCTCACCGGAGGCCTCGCCGGTGCCCATCATGGCGCGGCCCATGTCGCGCATCACCGATTTGACATCGGCGAAGTCGAGATTGATCAGGCCTTCCTTGACGATGAGATCCGTGATGCAGCTGACGCCGGCATAGAGCACCCGGTCGGCGATGACGAACGCATCGGCGAAGGTGGTCTTGGCATCGGCGATCCTGAACAGGTTCTGGTTCGGGATGACGATCACCGTGTCGGCGCTCTCGCGCAGCCGCTCGATGCCCTCTTCGGCCATCTGCATGCGGCGCCGGCCTTCGAAGGTGAACGGCTTGGTGACGACGCCCACCGTCAGGATGCCGGCCTTGCGCGCCGCCTGGGCGATGATGGGAGCAGCACCGGTTCCGGTGCCGCCGCCCATTCCGGCGGTTACGAAGCACATATGCGTGCCGGCCAGATGATCCATGATCTCGTCGAGCGATTCCTCGGCCGCGGCCCGGCCGATCTCGGGAAGCGATCCGGCGCCCAATCCCTCGGTGACATGAGAGCCAAGCTGGATCAGCCGCGTTGCCTTCGACATGGTCAATGCCTGGGCGTCGGTGTTGGCGGCGATGAATTCCGTGCCCTGAAGCTGCTCCGCGATCATGTTGTTGACGGCATTGCCGCCGCCGCCGCCAATGCCGATGACGGTGATCTTGGGTCTCATCTCGGAGATTTCGGGCTTCTTGAACTCGGCCATGCCTGTTTCTCCTTCGCCAATTGCGCGCGCTTCACGACCCACCCTCGGACTGCCTTGGGAACATTGCAATCGAGCGGCATGACGCGAATCAGTCCGTTCGCATGGGTACCCCAAAAAGCCAGAGAGCGGCCAGAGGTGCAAGTGCGCGCAAGGTCAAGATTTGTGATGACGGTTTTGCACAGTGGAATCGTGGAGGTGTTCGAGAGCCGGCGCGATACGCCAAACCGAATCCGATGCGGTTGCGATAGCCGCCGGAAGAACCGCGACCGTGTCTGGAAAAGTTTGCTGGCTGCAATGGCCGGCAGGGTGACGAGCCGGCTTGCCGCGCAACGATCGAAGCGTCTATCATGCGTCGATAAATCGCTGACTTGGCGTTCTCGCCGCGATCGGCCAGGCAGGATTATCCGCGGCTGTTGTCGTCAGGGTAGATTTCAGAACGAATGAAGCAGCGCCCCCGCCAATGGCCGACAAAACACAATTCGGGTTGACCGCCGTCGACACCGTTCCCTTGCATGAGAAAGTCTATCTGGAACTCGTGCGGGCGCTGATGTCGGGCCAGTTCACGCCGGGCCAGAAGCTGACTTCACGCAAGCTCGCCAAGGCACTCGGCACCAGCGACATGCCGGTGCGCAGCGCCTTCATGCGGCTTCAGGCACTGCGGGCGCTCAGCCCCATGCCGAACGGCAGCGTCGAAGTGCCGGTCATTTCGGCCGAACGGTTTTCACAGCTGACCGCCGTGCGCACGATCCTCGAAGGCTCGGCGACCGAGCTTGCGACGAAACGCATCAACGGCAACAATCTGCGGGCGATCCGACGCCACTGCACCGACCTGACCCTGGCGGCGCGCAAGGGCGATATCGACGATTACCTGCGCAAGAACCACGACTTCAAATTCTCCATCTATCGCCATTGCGGCAACGAGCAGATGATCTTCCTGATCGAGACCGTATGGATGCAGGTCGGCCCGTTTCTCAGGAACCTTGCCATGGGCTTCGAGGATGACCTCGCCTCCATTCTTGACATCGACCATCACGAGGAAGTCGTCGCGGCGATCGAGGCCCAGGATGGCGAGCGAGCGCGTGCGGCCATCGTGCGTGACATCGATGAAGGCGCCGCGCACATCCTGCAGCAGGCCAGATTTCCGGAAATCAGAACCTGAAGTCGCCCCTTGGCTTTCCGCCCTCTTACCTCTATGTTGCGATCGTAGATCGCGCAATTGGTTTTGAAATGCCTCCCGACATCCCAGCTAGTGAATTGAAAAAATAAGGAAAAAGCCCTTGGCGGCAGCCAGGTCTGTTTTCCAAAACTCACAAGCTATCTTTACCAGGGACAGTGCAGCCGATGAGGCTGCGGCACCTTCAAAAACCAGAGGTTATAAATTGAGCGATGCAATTGCGGACGTTTTGAACTGGCTTGAAAGCAGGACCGACATCCAGAGTCTGAGGGCGGCGGTGTGCGACCTCAACGGCATCATGCGTGGCAAGCGCATTCCGGTCGAGCAGGCAAGGAAGGCGCTGGAAGGCAAGCTGCGCATGCCTTATTCGCTGATCGGGCTCGACATCTGGGGCGAGGATATCGAAGGCAACACCCTGGTGTTCTCGACCGGCGATGCCGATGGACTGTGCCAATGGACGGGGCGCGGCATTCTGCCGGTCGCTTGGACGGCGCATCCGACGGCGCTCATCCCGCTCTGGCTTGCCGACGAAACCGGCGCGCCCTATCTCGGCGACCCGCGACGGGCGCTGGCCCGAATCCTCGATCGCTACAAGGCTTTGGGCCTGACCCCGGTCGCGGCAACGGAACTCGAATTCTACCTCGTCGATCCGCAATCGCAGCGGCCGGTCGGACCTGTCTCGCCGGTGACCGGGCGCCGTCTCGATTCCGACGCGGCGCTGTCGATCGACGAGATCGACGACTTCGAATCCTTCATCCATGACGTCTACGAGGCTTGCCGGACGCAAGGCATTCCCGTCGACACGGCCATCGCCGAGAACGGTGTCGGTCAGTTCGAGATCAATCTGAACCATGTCGCGGACGCCTTGCGGGCTGCCGACGATGCGGTGCTGTTCAAGCGCACGGTGAAGGGCATTGCCCGCAAGCACGGCTTTGCCGCCTGCTTCATGGCCAAGCCCTATGGCGACCGGGCCGGCAACGGCTTTCACGTCCATTTCAGCCTGATCGACGGCGAAGGACGCAATGTCTTCGACGACGGCACCGACCAGGGCTCGGAGATCATGCGTCATGCGGTCGGTGGCCTGCTTGCGGCGATGGCCGAGAGCACGCTGGTGTTCGCACCACACTTCAATTCATACCGCAGGCTACGCCCACGATCCTATGCGCCGACCGCTGTCGCCTGGGGTTATGAGAACCGCATGGTGGCGATCCGCATTCCTGGCGGACCGAGCGGTGCGCGCCGTATCGAGCATCGCGTTTCGGGAGCGGACGCCAATCCCTACCTGGTGCTTGCCGCCATACTGGGCGCCGCACTGACAGGCATTGAAAGACAAATATCGCCAGGCGATCCGATCCGCAGTGACGGTCAGGGACTTCCCCCGGCAAAGCTGCCGCCGGACTGGGCGTCGGCGATCGCCGCCTTTGAAAGCGGGGCGCATGTGGCGGAGATCTTTCCGGCGATCCTGCGCGACTCCTTCGTTGCCTGCAAACGCCAGGAGCTGAATACGTTCGCGCTCAATGTCAGCGATTTCGAGATCGAGACATACCTCGAAAGCGTTTAGGTCCGACTGACCGAAAGCGCCGGCATTCGGTCCGGCCAACCTCCCAGCTGCCGAAAAGCAAGGGCTTGCACGACGCAGTCGCCCCTGGGCGATCCGCTGGATTGTCAAAACGTCTCGACCCAGGGCCGCAGCTCGAGCTCCGAGCTCCAGGCGCTGCGATGCTGGCGATGGGTCGCGAGATAGGCCTCGGCGATGGCGTCCGGCGACAGGCGGCGGTCCGGCCGGTCGGGATCGGCTGCCTGTCCGGGCGGCTCGATCACCCCGTCGATGATGAAGTGGGCGACGTGAATGTTCTTCGGGGCGAGTTCGCGGGCCATGGACTGCGCCAGGCCGCGCAGGCCGAACTTCGGCATGGCAAAGCCGGCCGAGCCGGGAAATCCCTTCACACTGGCGGTGGCGCCGGTGAACAGGATCGATCCGGAACCCCGGACAAGCAGCCGACGCGCCGCCTGCTGGCCGACCAGGAAACCGCCATAGGCGCCGACCAGCAATGCCTGTTTGACCGCTTCGGCATCGAGTTCGGCGACCGGGCCGCGCGTGCGAGCGCTGGCATTGAAAACCACGAGCGCCAGCGGGCCGGCCTTGTCGGCGGCGTCGAACAGCTTGGCGACGGACGCAGCGTCGGCGACATCCGTCTCGACGGCCAGCGCACCGGTCTCGTCGACCAGAGCGCTCAGCTTCTCCACGTTGCGGGCGGCCAGAACCACGCGAAAGCCTTCCCGGGTGAGAAGGCGCGCAAGCGAAGCGCTCAGACCAGCGCCGGCGCCTGCAATGACGGCCACATCGGATGTCATGATTTTTCTCTCCCTGCGGATTTCGGCGGAAGCGTCTCGCCCGATTAGACAGGGTCGCGCCTTTGCGGGTGACAGGCAAGAGATGGCATTGCTGCAGCTGTTGCGCCAGACGGCCGCGGGACCGGCGTTGCGCGGTCCAATATCGCCTGTGGCGCTACGAAGACCGCTCGGCCTTCAGCACCGAAACCGCCACTTCGCTGTTGTGAACGTACTCATTGGCATCCGGCTGCTTCTGTACCAGCAGGATGAACAACAGGTCCGTCAGCGTCAGCTGTGCGTCGCGCGCGGTGATGGAGGAGGAGCGCGCACGCTCCTCGTCGGCGATGGTGTAGAGGCGGATGTCGGCGACCCGGCTCAGCGGATTGTCGTGCAGGCCGGTGACGGCGATCACCATCGTGCCGCGCTTGCGGGCAAGCTCGGCGATGCGCAAGGTTTCGATGCTGGCGCCGGAATAGGAGAGTGCGAACAGCACGTCATCAGGCCCGAGCGTCGAGACATTGGCCATCTGGATGTGGCTGTCGCTGTCATGCATGACATTGCGGCCGAGCTTCATCAGCTTGTAGGAGAAATCGCGCGCCACCAGCGAGGAAGCGCCGACGCCGACCAGATGGATGCGGCGCGCGCCATCCAGCAATTCCAACGTCCTGGAGATGATGCGCTCGCTGTTGGCGACGATCGTCCGCTGCATCGACAGGAGCTTGCTGCCGATCAGCTTCTTCAAAATGACCTGATGGTTGTCGCCGACCTCGATCGAGCCGTGGATCATGCCGGCCGGCACCTGCCACTCCCGCGCCTTGGCCTCGCTGACGGCGAGCTTGAGCTCCTGATAGCTGGCATAGCCGAGCTTCTGGCTGAACTTGACGACGCTCGACTGGCTGCGTCCGATCTCGGCCGCGAGGGCGGCCGTCGACAGGCGCAGCATCTGGTCGGGATTGTCGACGATGTACCGGCCGATCTCACGATCGCCGGGCGCCATGCCGTCGAGCTTCACATTGATCCTGTTCAGGACGGACACGGGATTTCCTCGCGCTTTCAGGTGCCGGCTCAAGGAATAAAATATTCCAATTCCGATTGACAGCCAAGAACGTAGAATTAATTCTCGAACTGGGCCGAGCCAACATCCGGGATTCGGAGCAATATCTCCGGAGAAAGCCGCCCGAGTATGGCCGGCTTTCGTCGCACAAGGTTTCAGCCCATGGACAGATTGCGGATCGTCGGCGGACAAAGATTGGAAGGCGCGGTCACCATATCCGGCGCCAAGAACGCCGCCTTGCCGCAGATAGCAGCGGCGCTGCTCAGCCCCTACCCGCTCGAACTGACCAATTTGCCTGATGTGACCGATGTCGAAAACATGCTCGGCGTGGTGCGGCTTCATGGCGCCGAAGTGACACGATCGGCGCATGCCGCGACGATCGACACCAGCGCCGCCGTCTCCAAGGAGACCTCCTACGATACGGTCAGGAAGATGCGGGCGACCGTGCTCGTGCTGGCGCCGCTGCTCGCCCGTTTCGGCCATGCCCGGGTTTCGCTGCCGGGCGGCTGTGCGATCGGCGCGCGGCCGGTCGACATGCATGTCGCGGCACTCGCCGCGCTGGGCGCCAGGATCGCCATCGAGAACGGTTCGATCGTCGCATCAGCGCCGAACGGGCTGACCGGCACGCGCATCGTCCTGAACTCACCATCGGTCGGCGCGACGGAAACCGCCATGATGGCGGCGACCACGGCCAAGGGAGAAACCGAGATCCTCAACGCGGCGCGCGAACCCGAAGTGGCTGATCTCGCCGCTTGCCTCAACGCCATGGGTGCCAGCATCGAGGGCGCCGGCACGCATCGCATCCTGATTGCCGGCGACACGAACTGGCACGCGGCCACGCACGACATCATCCCCGACCGGATCGAGGCCGGCACCTATGCCATCGCCGCTGCGATCACCGGCGGCCAGCTCGAACTGACCCATGCCCGGCTCGAGCATATGGCCTCGGTGGTGCAATTGCTCGAGGCCACCGGCGTCAGCGTCTGGCCTGGCGACCGCGGGCTTATCGTCTCACGCGACCGGCCGCTCAGGGCTGTCGACGTCACGACGGAACCCTATCCGGGGTTTCCGACCGACCTCCAGGCGCAGTTCATGGCGCTGATGTGCTGCGCCGAAGGCGCATCGCTGCTGCGTGAAACCATCTTCGAGAACCGCTTCATGCATGTTCCCGAACTGATGCGGCTCGGCGCCAACATCAAGCTGCAAGGCACCACGGCGCTGGTGCGCGGCGGCGCGATGCTGCATGGCGCGCAGGTGATGGCCACCGATCTGCGCGCATCGGTGTCGCTGGTGCTGGCGGCGCTTGTCTGCGAAGGCGAAACCATCATCAACCGCGTCTATCATCTCGACCGCGGCTATGAGCAACTGGACCGAAAACTCCGCCTGTGCGGCGCCAACATCGAGCGGCTGAGCACATGAGCAGCGGCGCGGATTATTTCCTCGGCGTCGACGGCGGCGGCACCGGTTGCCGCGCCCGCATCGAGGATACCCAGGGAAACGTGCTGGGACAAGGACTGTCGGGCCCGGCGACGATGCGGCTCGGCATCGATGCCGCCTGGGCGTCGGTTGCAAAAGCGTTCGGCACGGCGATCGAGGAGGCGGGCTTCGGACCGACCGAGATCGCCCGGACCCATGCCGGCATCGGTCTTGCCGGCATCGGCCGCAAGGGCGCGCTGGAAGCACTCAGGGCGATCGCGCATCCCTTCGCCAGCATCGATTTCGTCAGCGACGGAGTCGGCGCCTGCCTTGGCGCGCATTCGGGCCAGGACGGCGCCATCGTCATCGCCGGCACCGGCTCGATCGGCCTTGGCTTTGTGGAGGGCCGCGACCTGCGCGTCGGCGGCTACGGCTTTCCGATCTCCGACGAAGGCAGCGGTGCCGATCTCGGCCTGAAAGCCGTGCAGCTGGCGTTGCGCGCCCATGACGGCCGGCATGAGCGGACGGCACTTCTGGCGGAAGTGATGCAGCGTTTCGAGGACGATCCGATGGAAGCCGTCGCCTGGATGGACCGCGCCAGTCCTACGGACTATGCCGCCTTGGCGCCGATGGTGATGCGCCACGCCGACCAGGGCGATCCGGTCGGACGGCGCATCGTGCAAAGTGCGGCCGAGCAGATCGATACGCTGGTGCGGGTGCTGTTCGAGAAAGGCGCGCCGCGTGTGGCCTTGCTCGGCGGCCTCGCCAGCCCGCTCGAGCCCTGGCTCTCCCCCGATGTCCGGCGTCGCCTGAAGCCCGCCGACGGCGACGCGGTGTCGGGCGCGATCATCCTTGCCAAAAGACCCCTCGACGGACGGTAGCGTCCTGGCAGCGAAGGAATAAAATATTCCCAATTTCTGTTGACGATATGAATATCCAATTCTAAAAAGTTAACAGAGAAAACAGGGTAGCGACGACGGACCTTGGTCCTTGTGCGTTTGCGCCGATCGGCGAGCTATGCTCATCCGGCTGTGCCGCATGGTTTTTGAAAGCATTGGGATGACCGAGCAAGGGTTGATGTCCGAGCTGGACCGGCTGGTTTCCGAGGGCCGGAACCCGAGGACGATGGACATCGATCTGCTGCCGACCATCGACGTGCTGCGCAAGATCAACGACGAGGACAGGGCCGTCCCGGCGGCTGTCGAAAAGGTCGTGCCTGAAATCGCTGCCGCGGTGGACCGCATCGTGCTTGCCTTCCAGAAAGGCGCGCGTCTGATCTATATCGGCGCCGGCACCAGCGGCCGGCTGGGCGTTCTCGACGCCTCGGAATGCCCGCCCACCTTTGGTGTGCCCGAAGGCATGGTCGTCGGTCTGATCGCCGGCGGTCCCGACGCTCTGGTGCGGTCGACGGAAGGCGCCGAAGACGATCCGAAGATGGGCGCCAAGGCATTGCAGGACATTGACCTCACATCAGACGACGTCGTGGTCGGCATCGCGGTCAGCGGGCGCACGCCGTACGTGATCGGTGGATTGAATTATGCAAAACAGGTGGGCGCAACGACGGTTGCCCTGTCCTGCAATCCGGCCTCGACGATTGCCGGCATCGCCGACATCGCCATTTCGCCGGTCGTCGGCCCGGAGGTGCTCACCGGCTCTACCCGGCTGAAGTCGGGAACCGCGCAGAAGCTGGTGCTCAACATGCTGACCACCGCCTCGATGATCCGCATCGGCAAGAGCTACCAGAACCTGATGGTCGACCTTAACCCGTCCAACAAGAAGCTTGTCGCCAGGGCGATCAGGATCGTCATGCAGACGACCGGCTGTAGGGCGCAACAGGCAAAACAGGCGCTCGGCCAGACCGGCAACGATGTGAAGCTGGCGATCCTGGTGACGATCACCGGCATGGGCGTCGAGGAAGCACGCGCGGCTCTGGGCAAGGCCGGAGGCTTCCTGCGAAAGGCAATCAGCGAGACGACGGCATGAAGCCGGATGGGACAGTCGGCGTGAAGCCACATAGACTGGGCCGATAGTCCAAAGCATGTGTGTCTTGGAAGCAGTCGGCGGAAACTGCAAGGCATCGAGTTCAAACAAAATGGGAGACGAGAATGGTTCACCTCACAAGAAAGCTGCTGTCGGGCATTACGCTGGCCGCGATGCTCGGCGTGGCCGCGGTCTCAACGCAGGCGAGTGCTGCAACGCTGCATATGGCCTGGTCGCAGGACGCAACCGGGCTTGACCCGCACAAGCAGACGGCGTTTTCGTCGCTGCGGCTGCTGGAGCTGATCTATGAGCCGCTGGTGCGTGTCGATGCCAGCCTGCGGATCATCCCTGCAATCGCCACCTCCTGGGAGTTCTCCAAGGACGGCAAGGAGCTGACCTTCAAGCTCGACCCCAAGGCAAAATTCCAGGACGGCACCGCCGTCACCTCGGCCGACGTCAAGGCATCGTTCGAGCGCATCCTCGACGAGAAGACGGGGGCTGCGGCACGTGCCAACTTCCTGTCGATCGCCAGCATCGATACGCCGGATGCGGCGACCGTCGTGTTCCATCTGTCGCAGCCAGATGCGCCTATCCTGACGGCGATGAGCGACGTCAACGCGGCCATCGCCCCGGCCAGCGAAATCAAGGCCGGCTCGATCGGCACCAAGGCTTTAGGCTCCGGACCCTTCAAGCTCGACAAATGGGACCCCAATGCCAAGGAAGTCTTGAGCGCCAACAAGGATTGGGCCGAGGGTGCGACAGGTGTCGACGGCATCGAGATCAGCGTGCTTCCCGATGAAGCGGCGATCCTGGCCGCCATGCGCACCAAGCAGATCGATTTCGCGCTGCTCAACGACCCGCTCGTCGCCACGCTGGTGCCCAGGGAACCCAGCCTGCAGCTGAACCGGGTGCCGGTGCTCGCCTATCACGTGCTGCAGCTCAATCCGTCACGCAAACCGATGACCGAACTCAAGGTGCGCCAGGCGATCTCCTGCGCCATCGACCGGCAGGAGGTGCTGGATACCGCTTCGCTCGGCGAAGGCAAGGTGACCGGACCGCTGACCATCCCTGCTCTGGCGACCGACCCAAGCCAGTTGTTCTGCTACAAGCGCGACGTCGAAAAGGCCAAGAAACTGATGCAAGAGGCCGGCTTTGCCGACGGCTTTTCCGCGACGGTGATCGGCGCCACCGGCGAGCCGCCGACGGCAGCGGCAGAGGCGCAGGTCATCCAGTCGCAACTCGCTGAAATCGGCGTCAAGCTCGACATCAAGATGATGGAACTCAACGTCTATGTCGACGCCTGGCTGAAGGGCGATTTCGACATGGCGATCGCCTTGAACGGCGGCCGCGCCGATCCCTACACCATGTACAACCGTTACTGGACCAAGGCGGGCAATCTGCAGAAGGTGGCGAACTACATCGACGACACGCTCGACAGCCAGATGCAGCAGGGCCGCGCCGAGACCGATCCGGCAAAACGCAAGGCGATCTTCGCCGCGTTCGAGAAGCACCTCGCGGAAATGTCGCCGTGGATCTGGCTCTACACGTCCTACAGCTATACGGCCCAGCAGAAGAACATCGCCGGATTCGTGCCGACGCCAACGGGTACGCTGTTCAGCCTGAGCAAGGTTACCATCCAGCAGTAGCCGCCGCCGGCTCTAGAGATAGAAGCATGACGTCTGGACAAACGGCATCCGTTTGTCCGAGAAAACCGCTTCACACTTTTCGGCATCATGCTCTAGACGAGAGGACTTCTTCGCGTGAACTATCTGATGCGACGACTGGCGACGTTTCCTCTCGTCCTGCTTGGCGTGTCCATCCTGGTCTTCGTCGCGATCCGGATGGTGCCGGGCGATTCGATCACGGCGATGCTGGGGACCGAAGCCGGCCTGCTGACGCCGGCGCAACGCGACTCGCTCGCCGCCTATTTCGGCATCGACCAGCCATGGTTCGTCCAGTACTGGCGCTGGATCGGTGGTATCCTGCATGGCAATCTCGGCATCTCGGTCACCTATGGCAGGCCGGCGCTCGACGTCATCCTCGAGCGCTTCCCACTGACGCTCGAACTGGCCGTTCTGTCGATGGTCATCGCGCTCGCGGCCGGCATGCCGGCCGGGATCTATGCCGCCACACACAATGAGAAGCTATCCGATTTGGGCGTGCGCATCTTCGCCATGATCGGCCAGTCGACGCCGAGCTTCGTGCTAGGCCTGCTGATCATCTACACGCTGTCGGCCGGCTTCGGCGTGCTGCCGGCGATGGGCGAATTCGCGCCGCTCTGGCAGGATCCCTTGCGCAATCTCAGCCAACTGATGCTGCCCGCCATCACGCTCGGCTTCGCCTTCGCCGCTTCCGTCACCCGCATATCTCGATCGGCCATGCTCGACGTGTTGAGCGACGACTATGTGCGGACCGCGCGCAGCAAGGGCGCCTCGGCGCGCAGCGTCATCTGGCGGCACGCTCTGCCCAACGCGCTGATCCCTGTCGTGACGCTGAGCGGCATCGAGTTCGGCTACCTCCTGGGCGGCGCCGTCATCGTCGAGCAGATCTACGCCCTGCCCGGCCTCGGTCGCATGGTGCTGGATGCGATCCAGCAGCGCGACTACGCGCTGGTGCAGGGCAGCGTGCTGTTCATCGCCTTGAACTTCATGATCGTCAATCTCCTGGTCGATCTCGCCTATGTCGCGCTCGATCCGCGCATCCGGCTGGGAGAGTCCTGATGCGCATCCTGCGCGCCATTTTCGGCCACGGCAGCGGCCGCATCGGCGGCGTCATCGTCGGCGTCTATCTCACGGTCGCCATCCTCGGCATGCTGGGGCTGACGCCGCACAATCCCATCACGCAGTATCGCGTCGACCGGCTGCATTCGCCCAACGGCGCCTACTGGATGGGCACCGATTTGTTCGGCCGTGATGTGGCCAGCCGGCTGATGGCCGGCGTCGGCCAGTCGTTCACGGTCGCCTTCTTCTCCGTGGCCTTCGCCTCCCTTGCCGGCACCGTGCTCGGACTGGCCGCCGCCTGGCTCGGACGCCGATGGGACGGCATCGTCATGCGGATCATGGACGTGCTGCTGGCCTTCCCGGCGATCCTCCTGGCGCTGCTCATCGTCACCGTCGCCGGACCCGGCACCTGGACCAGCGTCGTTGCCATCGGCATCGTCTACACGCCGATCTTCACCCGCGTGGTGCGTGGCCCTGCGCTGTCGCTCAAGGCGCGTGAATTCGTCGATGCCGCACGCACCTTCGGCAGCAGTTCGAGCTACATCGTGACGCGCCATCTGCTGCTCAATCTGGTGGCGCCGTTGACCGTGCAGGTGACGCTGGCGCTGGCGTGGTCGCTTCTGACCGAAGCAGGCTTGAGCTTCCTTGGCCTTGGCACGCAGCCGCCGGCGGCCTCGCTCGGCCTGATGCTGAGCGACAGCCGCAATCTGATGGAGACCGCGCCCTGGCTGATGATCTTCCCGGGGCTGACGATCATGATCAGCATCCTCGGCTTCAACCTGCTTGGTGACGCCTTGCGCGATATACTAGACCCGAGGATGCGGAGGACGCCGGCATGACCCCGCTGCTGTCCGTCTCGAACCTGCGCGTCGGCTTCGGCCGCAATCCGCAAGCCAATGAGGTGGTGCGCGGCATAAGCTTCGACCTCGCCGATGGCGAGACGCTGGCCATCGTTGGCGAAAGCGGCTCGGGCAAGTCCGTCACCGCATTGTCGATCAACCGGCTCATCGATTTCGGCGGTGGCCGCATCACCGGCGGCGCCATGACGCTGAAACGCGCCGACGGCAGCCTTTTCGACCTGATGAGCGCGACCGAGCCGCAACTGACCGGCATTCGCGGCGCCGAGATCGGCATGATCTTCCAGGAGCCGATGACCTCGCTCAACCCGGTGCTGACCATCGGCTGGCAGATCGAGGAATCGTTTCGGCTGCACCGCGGCCTGACCGGAAGACAAGCCACGGCGGCGGCCAAGGATGCGCTCGACCGCGTGCGCATTCCCGATGCCGCGCGGCGGCTGAAATACACGCCCAACCAGCTGTCGGGCGGCATGCTGCAGCGGGTGATGATCGCCATTGCGCTGGCCTGCAATCCGCGCCTGCTGATCGCCGACGAGCCGACGACGGCACTCGACGTGACGGTGCAGGCGCAGATCATGGCGCTGCTTGCCGAACTGAAGCGCGAAACCGGCATGTCGATGATCTTCATCACGCACGACATCGGCCTGGTGGCCGGCATCGCCGACAAGGTGATGGTGATGCAGAACGGCCAGGCCGTCGAGCAAGGCGAGTTGAACCAGATCCTCGACAATGCGCGGCATCCGTATACGCAGCATTTGCTGCAGGACGTGCCGCATTTCACCAATGGCGGCACGACGCGTTCGGACGGACGGCGCGACAAAGGCGCGAGCCACGAGCCGGCCTTGAAGGTCGACGGCCTCGTGGTGCGGTTTCCGCTCAGGAGCAATTTCTTCAGCCGCGCCACGGGCGCGGTGCATGCCGTTGACGGCGTCGATTTCGACCTGATGCAAGGCGAGACGCTGGCCATCGTCGGCGAGAGCGGTTCGGGCAAATCGACCACCGCACGTGCCGTGCTGGGGCTGGTGCGGTCGACACGCGGCAGCTTCTCGGTCGGCGCTAGAAAGGCGTCAACGAAAAGCGCCCTGCCCGTGCAGATGGTATTCCAGAACCCCTATGCCTCGCTCAATCCAAGGCTCAGCATCGAGAGCATCCTGGCCGAACCGGTGGTCGCGACCGGCGGCCGGGTGGATGCCGGAACGCGGGCCAGGATGGCGAGCCTGCTGGAACGCGTCGGCCTGTCAAAAAACAGTCTCGAGCGCTATCCCCATGAATTCTCCGGCGGCCAGCGGCAAAGGCTGTGCATCGCCCGCGCGCTGATGCTCAACCCTTCCGTCGTCGTTCTCGACGAAGCCGTGTCCGCCCTGGATGTCTCGGTACAGGCGAAAGTGCTGGAGCTTCTTGTCGACCTGCAGCGCGAGTTTGGGCTGGCCTACCTGTTCATCTCTCACGACATGGCGGTCGTCGAGCGGATCGCCCATCGCATTGCCGTCATCTATGCCGGCCAGATCGTCGAGATCGGCGACGCGACCTCGGTGCTGTCGAAGCCGAAGCATTCCTATACGAAGAAACTGATCGCCGCGGTTCCGACCATCGACCGGCGCCACGAACATTTCGAACTCGACACGCGCCAGGTTCCCTCGCTCGTGCGCCCGCAGGGGTATGAGCCGGCACCGGCGAGATGGGAACAGTTTGGCGGGGATCACATGGCGAGGGTGGAGGTGTGATGGGTGGCACCCTGGAATACGCGAGGTCGGCGGGACAGCACCCCCCTCTGCCCTGCCGGGCATCTCCCCCGCAAGGGGGGAGATCGGATGTCGCCTCGGCTTTCGCCAATCTCCAACCTTGGAAGGTTGGCGGGACATCAACGCTGCCAATCTCCCCCCTTGCGGGGGAGATGTCCGGCAGGACAGAGGGGGGTGTGACGGATCGCGGCCTCTCGGACGGAGGCCGGCATTGAACGACCTCCAACAGCCCTTCAACAAAGCCTTCCAACCGCTGGCAGCAGCAGTGGCGGCCAAGCGCATCCCCGGTGGCGTGCTCGGCATTGTCGACAAACATGGCGAACGCATCGTCAGGTCGATCGGCTCGGCGCAACTCGTGCCGAAGCCCCGCCCCATGCAGGACGACACCTGGTTCGACCTGGCATCGCTGACCAAGGTCATCTTCACCACGCCGCGCATCCTGACGCTCGCGCAAGACGGCGTCATCGATCTCGATGCGCCGCTTACTTCCGCCCTGCCCGACCTTCGCCAGTATGATGCAAAGGCCTGGGAGCGGAACGTAACGTTTCGCCAGTGCCTCGGCCACCAGACGCCCTTTCCGGCTGTCGAGCCGATATACACTTACGGGCGCGATCCCGACCTGCTGCGCGCCTTCATCCTGCAGCGCGAGTGGCGGGCCCGCGACCCCGTCTATTCCGACATCAACTTCATCCTGCTCGGTCTTGCGCTGGAGCGGCTGTCGGGAAAGACGATCCGGGACATGGATCCCGGCCCCGGCTTTGCGTTCTCCGCCGATGCCGATGCATCAGCGGCGACCGAGGACTGCACCTGGCGCCACCGCGTGCTGTCCGGCGAGGTCCACGACGACAATTGCGCGGCGCTGCAAGGCGCTGGCCACGCCGGCCTGTTCGGAACGGCCGCTTCGGTGCTGGATTTCGCGCAAGGGCTGTTGGATGGCAACGGCGCGTCCGAGCGTTCGATCGCGCTGATGCGCACGCCCTTGTCCGCCGCCCGCACCCATGGCTGGGAGCGCCCCTATGCGGGCTGGTCCGGCGGGAACTTGTGCAGCCCGGGAACCGTCGGCCACACCGGCTTTACCGGCACCGGGCTGTGGATCGACTTCGACAGTGGCAAGGCCTGGACCTTGCTCACCAACCGGATCCATCCGACACGTCATTTCGATAGCGGCATCGTTTCGCTTCGGCAGGCGGTCGGCGATCTCGTCAATGGAGCTCAATAATGAAACCAATCTGGGCCGTCGGCCTGATGACCGGGACCGTGCTGGACGGAAACATCGACGTCGCGCTGATCAAGACCGATGGCGAACGGATCGACGATTTCGGCACCTATCGGCTGATGCCTTATCCCTCGTCGATCCGCACCCTGCTGGAAGAGACGCTGAAGCAGGCACGGGCCTGGAATTTTGTCGGGCCGGAGCCGGCGATTTTTCGCAAGGCGGAGGAAGCCCTGACGCGTGCCCAGTCGGCGGCGGTCAAGGAGTTGGTCGAAGGCTATGGCATGACGATGGCCGATATCGGCGTCGTCGGCTTTCACGGTCAGACCGTGCTGCATCGTGCGCCGCAGGTTGGACGTCTCGGCCAGACCCGGCAGCTCGGCGATGGGGAGCTGATGCACGCCCTGTTGGGCACCAAGGTCGCCTATGACTTCCGCTCGGCCGACATGCGCGCCGGCGGGCAAGGCGCGCCCTTGGCCGCGGCCTATCACACCGCGCTGATGCGCACCGCCGGCGCCAGTGGCGAGGTGGCGGTGCTCAATCTCGGTGGCGTCGCCAACATCACATGGTGGGACGGCGCCGACAATGTCGTTGCCTTCGACACCGGGCCGGCCAACGCGCCGCTCAACGATTTCATCAAGTCGAAGGGACTGGGCGAAATGGACCGTGACGGCACGCTTGGCCAGGCGGGAACGGTGGACGAGGCAAGGCTCGCCAGGCTGTTGGAGCACCCTTATCTCAGCAAGCCCTGTCCCAAATCGCTGGACCGTTTCGACTTCGGCGCCGCGATGGCGGACGGCCTGGGCGCCGAGGATGGTGCGGCGCTCCTCACCGCCTTCACCGCTGCCGCTGTCGGCAAGGCGCTCGACCTTTTGCCGCACCGGCCGAAAAAGCTCGTGGTCAGCGGTGGCGGCCGCCACAACCCGACGATGATGGCGATGCTGGCCAGCCGCGCCGGCGTCGAGGTGGTGCAGGCGGAAAGCCTGGGCTGGAGCGGCGACGCGGTCGAGGCGGAGTGCTTCGCCTTCCTCGCGGTTCGCGTGCTGCGCGGCCTGCCGATCAGTTTTCCAAGCACCACCGGTGTGCCGCAGCCGATGCGCGGCGGAAAGCTTGCCGGTTAAGCCAGTTTCTTCTGCAAGAAAACGCGGCTGCGGCCGACGGGGAAATCGGTCAGCGTTCCGAAGGGCCGATAGCCCTGGCGCTGGTAGACCTTGGCGGCGTTCGGATTGAAGGTGTCGATCCAGGCATTGTTGCAGCCGCGCGCAACGGCCTCCTGTTCGGCCGCGTCCAACATCGTGCCGGCCATGTGCTGGCCGCGCAGCCTCTCGTCGACCCACAGCCACTGCACGTAAAGCCAGCCCCAGGCGGTGTAGCCCGAAATGCCGGCAACGACCGCACCGGCCTCGTCGCGCACGAACACCGCCAGGGCCTTCCTTTCGGAAGCACCGATATCGCTATCGTTGAACGCCGTCAGACGCTCGCCGAGAAAGGCGAGTTCTTCCGACAAGGGGTTTGCCGTCGTTTCAAGTGTCGTGTTCATGGCTCTTTCCGAAATGCGCGACGGGATAAAAACTAGCGTTACGAAGGGCAGCGCACTTGCGCAATTTCTATATCTGTCCGCGAGGTTGCGCATCCGCGTCGCCGCCATTGCGGAATTCAGACGCGGCGATGCCGTAGCGCTTGAGCTTGTCGTAGAAGGTCTTGCGCGGTACGCCGAGTGCGTCGATGGCGCCGCGCACATCGCCGCCATGGTCGCGCAGCGCATCGCGGATGAGTTGCGCCTCATAGTGACCGACCCGTTCGGGCAGTGTTGCCGCGAGCTCCGGCAAGTGTGCGGAGGCCGCTTTCGTCTCATCCTCTGGACCAAAGCCGAGTGCGACGCGATCGGCAAAATGGGCGAGCTCACGCACATTGCCCGGCCAGGCGTGCGACTGGAGATGATCGCTGACCGCGGCGTTCACCTTGGCGATTGGCCGGCCGAACCGTTCCGAGGCCTTGCCGAGGAAATGCCCGAACAGCATCGGGATGTCGCCGCGCCGCTCGCGCAGGGGCGGGATGCGCAGCGTCACCACGTTGAGGCGAAAATACAGATCCTCGCGAAAATCGCCGCGCTGGTCCGGCCGTCCGAGATCGCCCTTGGTCGCCGCGACGACCCTGAGGTCGACGCGGCGGGTCTCGTTCGAGCCAAGCGGGGTGACGCTGCGCGTTTCGAGTACCCGCAGCAGCTTGACCTGGAGGGCCGGCGGCATGGATTCAATCTCGTCGAGGAACAGCGTGCCGCCGCTGGAATGTTCTATGCGGCCGATCCGGCGCCGCTGCGCGCCGGTGAACGCGCCGGCTTCATGGCCGAACAGTTCGCTTTCGATGACTGTCTCCGGCAGCGCGCCGCAATTCAGCGCCACGAAGGGTTTTGCGCGCCGCCGCCCCCATCTGTGCAGGAGGTCCGCCACCACTTCCTTGCCAGTCCCGGTCTCTCCTTCGACCAGCACGTCGACATCCATGTCGGCGATCTGGCGCAAGGTCTCGCGCAGGCGGCGGATGGCAGGCGCTTCACCGATCAGCGGCAGACCGTCTGCTGCTTGTGCGGCGGCCTCGCGCAGCCGCCGGTTCTCCATCACCAGCCGCCGCTTCTCCGATGCCCGTTTCAGCGCCTCGACAAGGCGATCGCCGGCATAGGGTTTCGGAATGAAATCGTAGACGCCGTCCTTGAGCGCGGCCACCGCAAGATCAACATCGCCATGCCCGGTGACCAGGATCACGGGTATGTCCGGATCGATCGCCTTGATGCGGTCGAACAGCTGCAGACCGTTCATGCCCGGCATGCGGATGTCGCTGACGATCACGCCTTCGAAATTCCTGTCGACGACACCAAGCGCGGCCTCGGCGGCATCGAGCGCGACGACGGTGAAGCCGGCAAGCTCGAGCAATTGCGTGGTGGCGTGAAGCAGGTCCGCATCGTCGTCGACGAGTGCCACCAGCCCTGATCGGTCCGTCATTCTATCCGCCTCAGGTCGATGGTGAAGGATGCGCCGCTGGCGCTGGCGGGATCGAGCCGCAGCGTGCCGCCCAGTTCCTGGGCGATCTCCTGCGAAATCACCAGCCCGAGACCGAGCCCCTTCTCCTTGGTGGTCTGGAACGGCATGAACAGATTGCCGGCCGCCTCTGGACCGAGACCAGGGCCGTTGTCGCGCACCGAAATCAGCACCCGATCGTCGCGCTCGGCGAGTTCAATCTCGATGCGGGGATCAGGCTGGTCCTTCATGGCGTCGAGCGCATTCTGCAATAAATTGACCAGGATCTGCTCCAGCCGGATGCGGCTCGCCATGACGACCGGCGACGCGTTGCCGCGCGGTTTGACGATGGTCACGCCGGAATCGCGGATACGGCCGGACAGCAGCGACAGCGCGCCGTCGATCGCCTCGCGCACCGGTAAGGGCGAGGCAGCGACACCCGGCCGGCGGGCAAAAGTGCGCAATGTGCTGGTGATCGCGCCGATGCGTTCGGTCATCGACACGATCGACATCAGATTGCCGCTGGCCGGTTCGGTCTTGCCACTGTCGAGAAAGCGGCCGGCACTCTCGGCATAGGTGCGGATGGCGGCGACCGGCTGGTTGATTTCGTGCGCCACGCCGGCGGCGATCTGTCCGAGTATCGACAGCCGGTTGGCCTGGGCGAGGTCGTCACGCAGCCGGCGGACCTTGGCTTCGGCGTTCTCGCGCTCGGCGATTTCGCCGGCAAGTGCGGCGTTGGAGCGCGTCAGCTCGGCCGTCCGCATGCTGACCCGGCTCTCCAGTTCGACATTCATCCGCGCCAGCGCTTCCTGTCTCAGCAGGCGGGCGCGCCGGCGCCGGGTCAGCACGAAGATTAGCAAGCCCATCAGCAGCAAGCCGAGCAGCGTGGTGAGGCGCGCCGTGTTGGCGGCGGCGGAGAGAGCCGCATCGGCGGGCGTCAGCAGCCAGAGACGCCAACCGGGGACAGCACCCGGCAGGTCCTGCACCACTTCGACGAACTGACGCTGTTTGCCGGCGCTGTCGATGGTCGCCAGACCGTCACCAGCGCCGCGTCGGATCGGCAAGGGTTCGAAGCCGGCATCGGCCAGTTGGAGCTGCTCGTGGGCAGCGGCGGTGTCCTGCGCGGAGAGCGGTGCGAGGGCATGAAACCGCCAGTCGGGCTGGCTGGTGGCCAGCACCACGCCGCGCTCATCGGTGACGAAGACGAGAAAGCCGCTGGATCGCCAATTGGCTTCGACGCGGTCTAGCTCGACCTTCAACACCGCAACGCCAAGCGGCTTGCCGCCATCGTCGACCCGGCTGGCCAGGTAAAGGCCTGGCTTGCCGCTGATCGTGCCGAGGCCATATTGGCTGGCGGCACCCTTCGCCATGGCCTCCTGAAAATAGTGCCGAAAATCATAGTCGATGCCGACAAAGCTGGTCGGCTCGCCGGCATTGCTGGCTGATATGGCGATGCCTGCCGTGTCGATGACATAGATGGCGGACGCCGAGGCATCGCCGGCAATCGCCTTGAGCTTGTCGTCGAGGGCCTTTTCCTGCATTTTTCCGGCTCGGCGCAGAGCGCCGCGCACCGCATCGTCACGTGCCAGCACCAAGGGAACCAGGCGCTGCTTTTCGATTTCGCCGGTCAGCGTCCCCGCCGCCAGCGGCAGGGCCGCAAGCGCTGTGTCGCGCAGATTGCCTGCCGCTTGGCCGGAGGCAATGCGCCCGGCAATTGCGATCGCGCCGGCCAGAAATACGAGGGCGACGACCACGACAAGCCAGCGGCCATCGCGCGCGGCCTCGCGCAGCAATTCACGGCCGGCAAATCCAGGGGAGCCACTGTCGGTACCTGCTTGCGACGTCTGCCCTCTCCTCTTCCTCCCAGCCCTCCCGGCTTCGCGGCCAGTGTAATGCGAAAATCCGCCCAGGCAAACGCTGCTTGTGCGGAAATCCGCACAGGCATTGCCCGCATGGCCTCTGACAAAGGCGGAAACCCTGGGATTCCGGCCTCTTTCCGATCTGGCACGACGCTTGCAAAAGTCCTTGCAGCGGCGTGCGACCGGAGCGCCGCGATGGGAGAAGTCACGCAGGGCGGTCCATTTTCGCCCATCCGGCCAGGGAGAGTTCGATGCACATCGCAGATCATTCAGGCGCGGCTTCCGCGCGGCGCAAGCCTTTCTATGCCCAACTCTACGTGCAGGTGCTCGTCGCGATCACCGTCGGCATCCTGCTCGGCCATTTCTATCCGTCGGTCGGCGAGAGCATGAAGCCGCTCGGCGACGCCTTCATCAAACTGGTCAAGATGATCATCGCCCCGGTCATCTTCCTGACGGTGACGACGGGAATTGCCGGCATGAGCGACCTGCAGAAGGTCGGGCGTGTCGCCGGCAAGGCGATGCTCTACTTCCTCACCTTCTCGACCCTGGCGCTTGTCATCGGCCTTGTCGTGGCCAATGTCGTGCAGCCGGGCGCCGGCTTCAACATCGACCCGGCGACGCTAGATGCCTCGACCGTAAGCACCTATGCCGCAAAGGCGCATGACCAGTCGGTCACCGGCTTCCTGATGAACATCATCCCGACGACGATCGTCGGTGCCTTCGCCGACGGCGACATCCTGCAGGTATTGTTCTTCTCGGTGCTGTTCGGCATTGCGCTGGCGCTGGTCGGCGACAAGGGAACGCCCGTCCTCAATTTCCTGCAGGCGCTGACGACGCCGATCTTCAAGCTGGTCAGCGTGCTGATGAAGGCAGCCCCTATCGGAGCCTTTGGCGCCATGGCATTCACCATCGGCAAATACGGCATCGGCGCGGTCATCAACCTCGCCATGCTGGTCGGCACTTTCTACGTGACGTCGTTTCTATTCGTCTTCGTCGTGCTGGGTGCGGTCTGCCGCTACAACGGCTTCTCCATCCTGTCCCTGATCCGCTACATCAAGGAAGAACTGCTGCTGGTGCTGGGCACCTCCTCGTCCGAGGCAGCCCTGCCCTCGCTGATGGAGAAGATGGAGAAGGCCGGCGCCAAGCGCTCGGTGGTCGGTCTGGTCATTCCGACCGGCTATTCCTTCAACCTCGACGGCACCAACATCTACATGACGCTGGCTGCGCTGTTCATCGCGCAGGCAACCAACATCCACCTGTCGATGGGCGACCAGATCCTGCTGCTGCTGGTTGCGATGCTTTCCTCCAAAGGCGCCGCCGGCATCACCGGGGCAGGCTTCATCACCCTTGCCGCCACGCTTTCGGTGGTTCCGGCTGTGCCGGTCGCCGGCATGGCGCTGATCCTCGGCGTCGACCGCTTCATGTCGGAATGCCGGGCGCTGACCAACTTCGTCGGCAACGCCGTCGCCACGCTGGTGGTGGCGCGCTGGGAAGGCGAACTCGACGAGGCCAAGCTGGCGAGAGCCCTGGCGGGCACGGCGGACGACAGCCTGCCGGCGGACGTCGTTCCCGCCGAGTAATCCGTGCGGTTTGATACCAGCAATGGCCGGAGGCATGCTGCCTTCGGCCGTTGTCGTTCAGGTCGCAGCGTCGACTTTCCGCAGCCGGACGGGCCGACGAAGACGACGAACTCGCGGTCACCGACATCGATGTCGACGCCCTTGATCACCTCGGCATTGCCATAGGACTTGCGCACGCCGCGCAGCTTGAGCTCAGCCATTGAAGTCCCTCCTCGTGTCCGGAAATGTGCTTGGGCCGACAGGCATGCGGGCGGCAATCGTGCCCACATCATCGAACAGGATGAGGCTGGCGGCGCCGACCAGCCCGGCATGGCGGCCGAGTTGGGCCTGAACGACCGGCACGTCGCGATAGGCGCGCATGGCGCGCTGCCTGATGGTCGCCTCGATGGTCGGCAGCATCAGGTCGAGCCCATTGGCAATGCCGCCGCCGACGACCAGCACATCGGGCGAATAGAGATGCAAGAGGTTGGTGAAGCCAATGCCCAGCCAGCGGGCTTCCTCGTCCAGCAAGGCCGAGGCAAGACCGTCCCGCAGCCGTGCCGCCTCGACGACATGGCGGCCGGTCACCTCCGCGTCGCCTGAGAGGTGCCGCAAGCTCGAGCCATCGCTGGCGGTTGTCGCAGCGGTGGCGCGGCGGCCGAGCGCTGTGCCCGAGGCGATCGCCTCGAAGCAGCCGACGACGCCGCATATACAGCGTTCGCCTTCATTGGTGATGGTCATATGGCCGATCTCGGCGGCAAGGCCACGGCGGCCATGCAGGATGCGCCCGTCGACGACGACACCGCCGCCGATGCCGGTGGAAACCGTGACGAAGACCAGCGAGCGCGCGCCATGGCCGGCGCCGAAGCGCCATTCGCCGAGTGCCGCCGCATTGGCGTCGTTCTCCAGCCGCACCGGCAGGCCGAGCCGCCGTTCGAGGATGTCGGCAAGCGGTACGTCCAGCCAGCCGGCAAGTGTCGGCGGGCCAACGGCGATGCCGGCCAGCGGATCGAGCGGTCCCGGCGCGCCGACGCCGACGCCGACGACTGCAAGCGCCGGCGCCTCGGCATGGACGGTTGCCGCAAGTGCCGCGATCTGATCGACAATCACATCGGGGCCGGCCTGCGCCTGCGTCGGCACCGCCGCGAATGCCAGGATCTTGCCGTCGCGGTCGACCAGGGCGGCGCGAAGCTCCGTCCCACCAAGATCGATCGCAAGGGCGGCTTGTATTGTCATGCCGCGACCTTCAATCCGTGCAGCCAGCCGATGCGGCCGGCGAGATCCTTGTCGCCGAAGGCGAGCGAACCGAGAACCACGGTTTCGGCACCGGCGGCACGCAGCAGCGGCACGGTCTCATGGCGGATGCCGCCGTCAGCCGCCAGAACCACTTCCGCCTCGCGGCCGGCCTGCCTCAGGATGGCGCGGGCAGTGCCCAACCGGTCGCAAGCCTTGTCCGACAGGCTCTGCCCCTTGACGCCGATCGCCGTACCCAGAAGCGTGACGAACGCGACCTCGGAAACGAAAGGCGTCACCGTCTCGACCGGCGTCTCCAGCCTGAGCACGACGCCGGCCTCGGCGCCGAGTTCCCGCGCCAGCCGCACGGCGCGCAATCCCGCTTCGCCATTCTCGGCATGGACGCTGATCATGTCGGCGCCGGCTTCGATGAACTGGCGCGTCTGCGCCTCGACGATTGCTTCATCGACCATCAGATGGACATGGACAGGCTTGGCCGTCAGCCTGGCGATGCGGGCGACGAGATCGGGAAAGAACAGGAAGGACGGGGCGAAATGCCCGTCCGCCACATCAATGTGATGAAGATCGACATAGGGCTCGATGCGCCTGAGATCGCTCTCGAAATTGGCGAGGTCGGCGGACCACAGCGAGAATTCGGCGATCATGCGATCGCGTGGCAATGCGGCGATAGCGGCCGGGCCTGAGACGAGTTTCGAGATCATGACTGGTCCTAGTTGTTGAAATTTGTGTCGAGAAAGCCCGCGATAGCAGCGCGGATTTCGGCGAAATGGCGATCCTTGTCGGTGGCCTTCGGCGTCACCTTGACAAAGGCGGCGTTGGGAATAGCGTCGGCAAGGCTGCGGGCGGTCGCCAGCGGATGGACGAGATCGACACCGCTGCCGATGACGAGTGTCGGGATTGCCAGGCCGGCGGCCGCTGCTCGCGTCACGCCGGGCCCATCGTTTGCGATCGCTTGCATCACCTCGGCGAAGACGGCCGCGTTGTCGCGCGCGAAGAAGCCGAGCAGCGAGGCGAGATTATCCGGCGCTTCTTTGCGAAAGCGGGCGGCAGTCGCGGAAGCCGCGAAGGCATCGCGCGCTTCATCCAGTGGACGACTGCGAATGAGTTCCGCCACTTCCGCGTAAGGGCGCATGTTTTGCGGTGCCGCGTCGAAAGCCCAGGCCGGGCGTACAAGGATGAGGCCGGTGACACGGTCCGGATACCGGGCGGCAAGCTGCAAGGCGATCGCCGCGCCCATCGAAATGCCGCCGGCGACGAAACGGTCGACGCCGGCGGCATCGGCGGCGGCCAGCACGTCATCGGCGAACATCGCGATCGAAAAGGGCCGTTTGGTGCCGGCGCCGGAATCGCCCTGCGCGCGGCATTCGACGGTGAGCCGGCGGTATGACGGCCTGTCGGGAAAATTCTGCGCGACCTGCGCTGCATCACCGCCAAGGCCATGCTGGAAGATGACGGGAAGCCTGCCCTGCCCCGTGTCGAAGACACGAAGCGATGCATCATCGCGCAGCAGGATCGACGGTGCGGAGCCCATCAGAGCAGCCCTCGCAGGAAGGCAGCGACGCCGGGGGCTTCTTCCGCGGACAGGCCGTGGGTGACGAGCGGGCCGTCGAAGCCCGCTGCCTTCAGCCGCGCGACAAAATCCGGGAAGTCGACGATGCCTTGTCCTGCGGTGGCAAAGCGGCCGTCGCCAAAGCGGTCCTTGGCGTGCGCCATGGCGATGTGGCCGGCGGCCCCGTCGATCGCGGCGGCGACGATGGCGCGCGCCTCGTCGGGCGTGGCTTGTTCGAACAGGTTTGCCGGATCAAGCACGATCTTCAGGTGTTTCGATCCCATCTCGGCGATCAGCCTTGTCGCGTCCCTGGCGGAAGTGACGATGTTGGCTTGCTCAGGCTCGATGCCGAGATCGACGCCGGCCTCTTCGGCCAGCGCCAGCGCCTTCGCCATCTCGATGGCCATGTCGGACCACGCGGCCGGCGTGGCATTGTCGGGGTGATACGCCCACTGATCGGCTGCGTTGCGCGAGCCGGTGCAGAGTGTGACCAGCGGGATGTCCAGGGCAGCAGCAACCTCGATGACGACGGCGAGACGCCGAAGGCCATCGTCGCGCACTGCCTTGTCGGGATGCGCCATGTTGTAGGTGCCGGAAAGTGCTGCAAGTGAGACGCCGCTCGATTGCGCGGCAGCGCGGATGGAAGCGACGGCATTTGCCGGCATCGCATCCGGCATCGACGGCAGGCCGGCGCAGGCGAGATTGAATTGCGTCGTCTCATAGCCCGCTTGCCGAACGGCCGCGAGCACCGCGGCCGGCTCGGTACCGGGAAAGGTCTTGGCGAAGATGCCGAGACGCATCAGACCGCTCCTGAAACCGAAGCGAGTTCGACCCGCTCGCCAGTCTCCACCGAGCGGGCGATAGCGACCATGGCGCGGATCGACGCGATGCCGTCCTCGACATTGGCGCCGCGCATCGGCGTGCCTTCCAGTACGGTTTGGGCAAGACCTTCCAACTGGCGGCGGAAGAAATGGCCGTCGGCGCCGAGCGGCTTGTGGGCAGTGGCGGTCTTCTCGTGAAAGATCTCAACCTCACTGGCACGGAAGTACCAGGGGTTGAATGTCTTGGCGATGACCGAACCGTTCTCGCCATAAAGCTGAAAACCTTCGTGCCAGTCCATCCGTACTGCGACGGTCAGGTCGAGATGGCCGAGCGCGCCGCTGGCGCACTCGGTCTCGACGAACCAGCAATAGGCACCGAAGCGTTCGTTGAGCCGGGCGCGCACGGCGACGATCTCGCCGCACAGGAACCGCGCCGTGTCGACGAGATGCGAGCCGTGCGCCAGCATGAAATACTGCCGCAAATCGGCCTTCGGATTGCCTCCCGGTTTGCGCGCCAGCTTGCTGGTGACGGGCAGCGGCTGAACGGCGTCGGTGTTGGTGTAGCGATGGGTGGAATCGCAGTACCACGCCTTCAGCGCCAGCACCTCGCCGATCTCATCGCGGACAAAATCGCGCGCGGCCTCCAGCGCCGGATCGAAGCGCTTCATGTGCCCGACCTGCAGAACTTTGCCCGAGCGCCTGACTGCTTCGGCCAGCGCCTCGCCCTCCTCGACCGAGGTGCCGATCGGCTTTTCGCACAGAACATGCTTGCCGGCGTCGAGCGCCTTGATGGACATCGGCACGTGATAGGCGTCCGAGGTGGCGACGATCACCGCCTCCAGTTCCGGATCGGCGAGCATCGCGTCATAGTCGCCATACATTTTTTCGGGCTCGTAGGTGGCGCCCATGCGCGCGAGCAGGTCGGGTGCCGCGTCGCAGATGGCGTAAAGGTCGGCATTGCCGGCCTTGACGCAGGATTCCAGATGCGCGAACTGCGCGATGGGGCCGCAGCCGAGCACGCCGACCCTGAGGCGTCTGTCCTGTTTCTTGATCATCGTCTCGTTCTTCAGGCGCCGTAGGAGCGCATTGTCTGGCGGTTGGTCTTGACCGCGCCGGCGGGATCGGCGGCGGCCGTGTCGGATTCCTCCTCCAGCACCAGCCAGCCGTTGAAGCGTGGCGCGGTGCCGGCAATCTCGATGACATCTGGCGTGTCGCAGACGCCCTTGCCGAGCATCGCCCAGGTGCCGTTGGCATCGACGTCCTTGAGGTGGATGTAGCGGATGCGGTCGCGATAGGTGCGCAGCGTGTCGGACATGTCCTTGTGACCACGCAGGATATGGCCGGTATCCGGCACCCAGCCGACCAGATCGCGGTCGAGCAAGGCAAAGATCGTGTCGTAGTCGGCGCGGTCGAACAGCAGCGTGTTGTGGTGCGAACTCGGATGCACCGCGACATCCACACCGGCCTTGCGGCCGATCTCGGCGGCGCGGTTGTAGAATTCGGCTGCGATGGCGAACTTATCGTCGCGCGGGCCGTCGGACACCACGGTTGCCGAGCCCATCGAGACCAGCGCATTCGGGAAGGTGGCGGCGAAGTCGATCCAGACTTTGGCGGTCTCGAGATCGGCGCCGATTTTCTCCTTCAGCGTAAAACCACTGTTCGAGCCGAAGGCGAAGGAGACCAGCGTCAGCCCGGACGCGTTCAGCGCGGCGGCGAACTCCGACGGCTTGCCGGCATACTGGCCGATCATGGTGTCGGTGATCTCGATGCCGGCATAGCCGCCATCGGCGATCGCCTTCAACAGATCGTCCGGGCCGCCGGTGAACCGGTCTCCCAGCATTTCCCAGGTGAAGGTCTGGCAGCCGACTTTGAGGTCTTTCACGTTCATCCTTTCATTCCTTGCCTATTCCTTGATGCGCCCTGCGTCAGCCGTTCGATGATGTGGCGCGGGAAGAGTGCAGCACGAGCACGATCGGCGGAACAGTGACGACGGCCGCGGCCGCGGCGATGCCGCCTGCCAGCAGACAGGGCCCAATCATCGATGGCGATAGGCGGGGGCCTGCTCCTTCGGTTCTCCTTGGGATGGACATCCTACTTGACCGAGCCTGCGGTCATGCCGGCGAGGAAATACCTTTGGGCAACTAGGTAGATGAGCAAGAGCGGTAGCGAGCCGAGCACGCTCATCGCCATCATCTGGTTCCATTCGAAGGCGTGCTGCCCCATCAACAGCTGGATGCCGATCGGGACGGTGCGCATGGACGTTGACTTCGTCAGCGTCAGCGCAAAGAGAAATTCGTTCCAGCACAACAGGAAGGTGTAGACCGACGTCGCCACGATACCAGGCAGTGAAATCGGGACGATCACCCGCCAAAGCGCTGTCCAACTGGTGCCGCCATCGACAGCCACGGCTTCATCGAGATCGCGAGGCAAGGTGTTCAGATATCCCGTCATCAGCAGGATCGCGTACGGCAGTGTAAACACCAGGTAAGTCAGGATCAGTGCGACGTAGGTATCAAAGATACCGTATGAGACGACAAGCCCGAAGAAGGGGATCAGAAGTGTGATTGGCGGAATCGTCTGCGTGCTGATGATGAGTGTGTTCAGGCTGCCCTTGCCGCGGAAGTCGAAGCGGCTGAACCCGTAGGCCGCCAGCAAGGCGATCAGCACCGTTAGCACGGTCACCGCTCCCGCCACGAAATAGCTATTGAAGAAGAAGCGCAGTTTTACCGGGTCGCCAAGGATGGCTGCATACGCTTCCAACGTGAAGGCCTTTGGCAGGATGGTTGGTGGCAGGGCAAAGATTTCGGTATTCGATTTGAACGAACTGCTCAGCATCCAGTAGATCGGGAATGCCGCGAAAAAGAGCCCCGCAGCAAGCGCTAGATGGAGCGCGACGGTGATCAGCCTGTCTTTCGGCGTATGCCTTTTCCTCATGGTGACTACCGAGCCTTTTGATAGCGAATATAGAACAGCGTCAGGCCGAGAGAGATCAACAAGATGACCACAGCGCTCGCCGAAGCTTGCGACAGGTTGTAGCTCGAAAACGCCAGCTTGTACGTGTAGGTGCTGAGGACCTCGGTCGAGTAGATCGGGCCACCGCCGGTCGTTATCCAGATTAACGGGAAGACCTGCATGGTCCAGATGAAGTCGAGCAGCGAGATGCTGATGATGATCGGCATCAGCATCGGGATGGTGATGAAGATCAGCTTCTGGTAGGCTTTTGCTCCGTCGATATCGGCGGCCTCGTAGAAATCCTTGGGAATGCCCTGCAAACCCGCGAGCAGGCTGACCATGAAGAGCGGATAGCCCGCCCAGATATTGGCGAAGGTGACGGCGTGCAGCGCGGTCTCAGGCGAGGAAAACCATTCGACCTTGGAACCGATGACGCCGATTTGCATGAGAATGCTATTCACGACACCGTTCGGCTCAAGCAGGAGGCGCCAGATTACGGCGATAATCACCGCGGTGAACAGCCAGGGCAGTATGTAGAGCACGCGCAGAATATTGCGCAGCGTCGGATTGATGCGGTCGCTGTTCAGCATGAGCGCGAAGACCATGCCGATGGTCATGTGGAAAATGACACTCATGCATGTGAAGTAGAGCGTGTGCCACAGCGAAGCCCAGAACACGGGATCGTCGAAGATCGCCTGGTAGTGTTTCAGTCCGGCAAAGGATGGGTCACGACGCAGCACCGCGCTGTTCTGGAACGAGTAGGCAATCACCGTCACCATCGGCAGCAGCATCAGAAGCCCGATTATGAGCAGCGAGGGCGACAGATAGAGGTAGGGTGCGACCGCTCGTTTCAGCTTGTGGTGGGAGCGCTTTTGCCGGGTCATGTGCCAACCTTGGGATACGCCTTCAAGAGAAGGTAAGCTTCGGAAACAGGTCCATCTCAAATTGCCGATCCGTTGTTGCCGGGTGGCCTGCCCTATGTCAGGCAACCGGGTCGAAGATAGCAAACGGGAACAGGCCGATCAGAATTTCGCCATCCAGCCCTTCTGAGCGGTGGCTGCGGCCTGTTCCGGAGACTGCTCGCCGGCGAGCATCTTCTGGGCTTGCACGTCGAACTGGGTCATCAGGTCTTCAGCCACCGGCAGGCCCGTGAACTCATTGGCGAGATAGCCGGTCTTGAAGATTTCAAAAGCCTTGCCGAAAGCCTTGTCCGAGGTCACGAAATCGGGCTTGGCGTTGACGTTGCCCGGGAAGGCGTTTGCAAGCGACACGAGCTTGGCGTTCACCTTTTCACTCATCAGATATTGGACGAGTTTCCAGGCCTCTTCCTGATGTTTCGAGGCAACAGAGATGCCGATGCCCCAGGAGGCATAGGGAAGGCCGCGCTTGCCGGTATAGTTCTCCACGACCGGGACCGGGATGAGGTCGAAGTTCAGCTTGGGATTGCGCTTGCGGATGAGGTTCACATGCGCGAGCGAGTCGATCATCATCCCGACGCGGTCGTTGACGAATTCCTCGACCTTTTCCTGCTCGGTCTTGGTGGCAATGCCGGGCGAGATGGTGCCGGCGTCGTTGAGTGATTTGACGAAGGCGAGCATATCCACCACCGGTTTGCCCTCAAGGTCCGGCTTGCCGCTCGCCATCATCGACTGACCCGAAGCCCAAACCCACGACATCATGTCGTTCTGGACGCCGGATGGCGTTTGCAGCGACAGGGGCAGCACCCAGCCATACTGGTTCTTGTCGGCGTGCGTCATCTTCTTGGCGGCTTCGAGAAACTCCGCACGGGTCGACGGCAGCTTGGTCACGCCTGCCTGGGCGGCGAGGTCCAAATTCACGAAGACCGGATAGACGAAGGAAGCCACGGGAAACATCACCGCCTTGCCGTCCACCTTGATGATGTCCGCGACCTGGCTCTTGTCGAAACCGCTCGCATCCATCATCGGATTCATGTCGGCGAGTGCGTTCTGCGCATTCAGATTGTTCACCCAGGCACCGTCGAGCCCGACGACGTCGCTGAGCGTTCCGGTTGCAGCACCAACCGAGATCTGGTCTCGCGTGGTCGCGTAGGGACCGCTGACCAGCGTCACCTTGATACCGGGGTTTGCGGCCTCGAAGTCATCCATGATTGCCCTGAGCGAGCCAGCCGGCAATTCGGGCTCCCACCATTGGGTGAATTCCAGCGTCGTATCCGCCATGGCTCCGGTTGCGCCAAGCAACCATGCGGCCGCGGCTATTTTCAGCATCGTGGGCTTTATACGAAACGTCATTTTCTCCTCCTTCTTTATATTCGACCGCACAATGCGGCCGATCGTCTGTTATTCAGAAGTCTTCTTATGCAGGCGCCTCACCCTCGCCCGCGGGTCTTGTCGCGGATATTCAGATCGCCAGATGCGTCTCGGGATCGAAGAAATGGAGCTTGGCGTCATCCAGGGCCAACCTGATTTCCTCGCCGGAGCGGACTGTGCTGACCGGTTCGAATTTCGCCACCGCATTCGACGCCAGGCCGAAATCCTGCACCGCGTCAGGGTCGCCGGAGTCCACCCGGACCGCGTCGATGTTGAGATGAACGATATGTTCGGATCCGAGTTCTTCGATCGAGGTCACCTTTGCCGGTATCGTCTGATACTTGCGGCCGGATTCGAGGCTGCTGTCATAGAGATCCTCCGGTCGTATCCCGAACACGACCTTGCGCCCCGCATACGACCTCAAGCCCGAACTGCGGACGAAGGCTGCATCCTGCAGCCGGATGGCTAAGGCGCCGGACATCAGTTCGTCGCCCGTCAGGGTCGCCTCGAAAAGGTTCATCGAAGGAGACCCGATGAAGCCGGCAACGAAGGCGTTCACCGGCAATTCATAGAGCCTCTTGGGTGTGTCTACCTGCTGCAGCACGCCGCCTTTCAACACCGCGACCCTGTCGCCCATCGTCATGGCTTCGGTTTGGTCGTGGGTCACATATATGGTCGTTACGCCGAGCTGCTTTTGCAGACTGGTGATTTCGGCGCGCATTTGAACACGCAGTTTCGCGTCCAGATTGGAAAGGGGTTCGTCCATGAGAAAGGCTGCCGGCTCGCGCACCATGGCGCGGCCCATGGCAACCCTTTGACGCTGTCCGCCTGAAAGGTTCGCGGGTTTGCTGTCCAGCAGAGACGTCAGTTGAAGGGTTTTGGCGATCTCGCCCACGCGCTTTTTGCGCTCGGCCTTCGGCTTGCCTGCCAGCCGCATCGAAAAGCCGATGTTTTCGAACACCGTCATATGCGGATAGAGGGCGTAGCTCTGGAAGACCATCGCGATGTCGCGGTCCTTGGGCGGCATGTCGACAACGTCGACTCCGCCGATTCGAAGGCTGCCGCTGGTGACGTCCTCCAGTCCCGCGATCATCCGCAACGCGGTGGATTTGCCACAGCCGGACGGCCCGACGAGAATCAAAAACTCGCCGTCCTCGACCGACAGGTTCAATTGGTCGATTGCGTGAAAATTGTTCCCGTATGTCTTGCAGATATTCTCAAGAACGACTTCTGCCATATTCCTCCCTCTCACAAGTCTAAGCCACTGATTTTTATGATTGTCCTCTGCTTATGTTCACCTGCGAAATATTTCCTCGGATAGTTCGGGCTATGTTCCGGTATGGAGCCGCGCATACTTCAGTTCGACTGCCGACGGCGCGTTCGTCGATGCCAGGAGTTCCGTGACCTGGTCGTTGTTCGGAAGCGCCTCGCGCCCGCCCCGCCCCGTTATCGAAAGGGCCGCCGCCGCGGCCGCGAAGGCGACCCGGCCTGCGGTGTCGGCCCCGCGCGTCAATGCAAGGGCATAGGCGCCATGAAAGCAGTCACCGGCGCCGGTCGAGTCGACGACGGCAACCCGGTACGGAGGCAAGTGCCAGAGCCCTGTCTCGCCGCGTCCGCGATAGAAGACACCCCTGCCGCCATCCGTCAGAACCACGGCGGACCGCGACGGCAACCACAATGCATCTAGTATCTCGGCCGGCGAGCGGCGGCCCGTGGCGGCCCGCGCAAAGCCGAGCGGAAGAATGAGATGGTCGCAGAGCCCGATCAGTCTCTCGGTGGCTGGGCCGCGGCTCCATTCGACATCGCCGAGGATCGCAAGGCCGAGATCGCGAGCCCGAGCCACGACATCCAGCGACCCGATCCCGTAACTATCGACGATCAGGACGGTCGCGCGGCTGAGAACCTCGTCCGGAAAGTCCGGCGCGGTGCCCAGCATCGCTTCGTCGTCATACGCGATGAACCGCTCCCCATCCGAACCGACGGTGATCCGCGAGCGCACCGGGCGGGCGTGCGGGTGGCGCGGCGCGAACGCGGTTTCAACGCCGCTCGCAACGAGATCGCACAACACGGCGTCGTCGGCGGCGCTGCCCAGCCATCCGACGAAGCCGGCGGTTCCGCCGAGCCGCGCGACGGCGGCAAGTGCCGTCGCGACATTTCCCCCGAAAGCCCGGGCACTTTGCAGAACCTTCCCCTTGCCCGCCGACAACGGCTGATCGACATAGACGATGTCGTCGATCGCAATAGCTCCGAAGCCGAGGATTGAAGGGACGGTGGGCATCGTTCAGGCACCCGCCTTCGCCAAGGCGTCTTGCGCCGAAAGGCCGTCGTGGATGACGCCCCGAAAGGCAATCGCTGCCTTTTCCGGATCGCCATGCCCCCAGAGATTGCGGCCCACCACGGCACCGCGCGCGCCGGCACGGATGGCGTCCGCCGTCTGCTGAAGGGCGCCGAGCAGCGTGTCGGTCTTCGGACCACCGGCGATCACAACCGGCACCGGGCAGGTCCGAACGGTCTCTCGAAACGACTCGAAATCGCCCGTGTAACCGATCTTGATCACATCGACGCCGGACTCGTAGCCGATGCGTGCCGCATAGGCGATCTCGTCGGGGGTGAAGACGATTTTTGCCCCGTCGGTGAAATCGCGAGGGTAGATATGCGCCACCACCGGCATGCCGTAACGGGCCGCCGCATTCACCGAATCGGTCAGCCAGCGTATGTATTTGCCCTCGGTCGCGCCGCGCACCGGAATGGCCACGGCCAACGCATCGGCGCCAGCGCGCACCGCATCCTCGGGCGTTGCAATCAGTTCACTGATGCGATCGTCTGGGGTGAAGCAGCCGGCCTGGATCACCAGGGAAGCCTTGCCCGCGTATTGCGGCCACAGATGGCGCGCGGTGCCCGGCTGGATGCTGACGTAGTCGGGTTTGCCTACCATGACGCGTGCAAGCGCGCCCGGCAGGTCGGCAAGACCTCCTTTGCGCACGTCGCCATAGCCGACAAAGTGGTCGACCGCGCCGCCAAAAAGATTCCCCGATGGATGTGAGAAGAGGCGCGCCAGGCGCACCTTGGTTCCGAGGCTCATGAGTCCAAAACTCTCCAATCGATTGAATTCAAAATCCCTGGATCAGTGTTTGCGAAAGAAAGGATAAATGCAATCTTTCGAAAGCTTTCGAATTTGCGTATTTTTGGTAGAGTGAACCGAGGCCAGGGCGATCGCCTGGCGCATGGAGGCAAGGACAGGGCAATGTTGTCAGAGCAGAGACGCCAATCGATCCTGGGTGAAGTGCAACGCAGCGGACAGGTTCGCATCAAGGACCTGTCAGACGATTTTGGCGTGTCGGAAGTCACGGTGCGCTCCGACCTCGAGATACTGGACCGCAAGGGACTGCTGACCAAGACCCGTGGCGGCGCGGTGACCCGGACCACAGATTCGACCACGGCCGCGTTCGCCAGGCGGATGCAAACGAACCTCGATGCAAAGAAACGCATCGCCCGGGCAGCGATAGAACTGTTCGAGGACAACCAATCGGTCATCTTCGACGGCGGCTCGACATTGATGCAGGTTGCCATGCTGTTACCGCCGCTCAGCAATGTCGTGGTCGCGGCCACGGCGATGAATATCGTGCAGCATCTGATGCATCGGCCCGGGCTCGACGTTCACATGATCGGTGGCCGGGTCTATCCAGACACGGTGAGCACGCTGATCACCGATGCCGACACGGCTCTCGGCGGCTTGGTAGCGCATCAGGTCTTTGTTGGAGCGCATGCGATTGACTCGTCACTGGATGTGGTCGACGTGAACGAAGACATGGCGCGAACGAAGCGAAACCTCGTGCGCATGGCCCGGCGCGTTGTCCTTCTTGCGGATTCGAGCAAATGGGGCGTCAGCGGGACCTCCAAGGCCTTTTCGCTGTCGAGCGTCGATGTTGTGATTACCGACGATGACCTGTCCGGCCCGATACGCAGCCAGCTTGATAGGACCGGGGCCAAGGTGATCTATGCCTGACCCCGTCGCCGTCCCTGGCCGCGACGGAGATATCCAATGCGCACATGACCCACAGGCTTAGCACCGGCAGTCGGCCGTTTTTCATGTCTGTCATTTTCTCCTCCTAGGGCTGGCAGCCTCCCGATATCGCGCCAGCATTTTCGCATGTTGTATAAAAATTTTACGCGCGTCAATATTTAAAATGTTGTATAGCCCCTGCGAAGGCGATCCGTTGCCGGCTGGGCGAATCCGGCAGACCATGACCGCGTTGGGAGGTACGATCGAAAATGCACGGGAAAACAAAGACGAAACTCGGGATCGGCGTCGTCGGATGCGGCAATATCTCGATGACCTACCTGCGCAACGCCGCCCTCTTCGGCGGGATCGAATTGCGCGCCTGCGCCGATATCTCGGCCGACATGGCGGCGGTGCGGGCGAAAGAATATGGCATCCGGGCGCTCGGCGTCGATGCGCTGCTGGCCGACACCGAGATCGATCTTGTCCTCAACCTGACCATTCCGGCGGCGCATTTCGACATTTCGTTTTCAGCACTTTCCGCCGGCAAGCACGTCTTCACCGAAAAGCCGCTCGCCACCTCGGCCGCCGACGGACAGCGCCTGGTCAACGAGGCGAGGTCGCGCGGCCTGCTGCTCGGCTCGGCGCCCGACACCTTCCTGGGTGCCGCCGGACGCCGGGCGCGCCGCCTGATGGACGAGGGTGCCATCGGTCGCCCGGTCACCGGCACCGCCTTCATGATGGGCCGCGGCATGGAGCACTGGCATCCCAACCCGCAATTTTACTACCAGCCGGGCGGCGGCCCGGTGTTCGACATGGGCCCCTACTATCTAACCATGCTTGTCAATCTGCTCGGTCCGGTCGAGCGCGTCATGGCGATGGCGACACGCGGTCAGGAGGAGCGGCTGATATCCGCCGAAGGGCCATTCAAGAACACCACATTCAAGGTCGGCACCCCGACCAACGTTTTGTCGCTGCTCGAATTCCGCTCCGGCGCGACTGTCACCTTCGGCGCCTCTTGGGATGTCTTTCGCCATTCCAACCATCCGATCGAGCTGCACGGCACGGAAGGCTCGCTGCGTCTGCCCGACCCCGATACGTTCGGCGGCACCGTGTCGCTGTCCGAGCGCGGCACCGAGTGGAAGGATTTCGCCAGCGAAGGCGAGCTCTATGGCGCTCGCAACTGGCCCTATGCGGTGCCCGACCGGGCCAATTACCGCATGCTCGGCGTCGCCGATCTGGTGCGCTCGCTTCAAACCGGCAACACGCCACGCGCCTCCGGCAGCCTCGCGCTGCATGTGCTGGAGATCATGGAGGCGATCCTGCGCTCCGGTGAAACACAGGGCTCGGTCGCCGTCTCGGGCGATGTCGTCCAACCGGCCCTGCTGACCGAGGAAGAGGCAAGCGACCTGCTGGCCTGAGGACATGACCATGACACTCGATCCGGATGCGCTGCGCGTCCTCGAAATCGGCCGCGCTGCCGGCGGCGAGCCGTTCGAGAACGGCAGCGTGGCGGCGGCGCGCGCCGCTTACAACGTCTCGTTCCCGACGCTGCAGGGCGAGCATGAGCCGGTCGCCGCGACCTTGGAACAGCAGATCGACGGGCCGAACGGCGCCATCACTGTCCGCATCCATCGAGGCATCGGCGCACTGCCGAGCGGGGCGCCGGCGCTGCTCTATCTGCATGGCGGCGGCTGGGTCATCGGCAATCTCGATTCGCATGACGAGATCTGCCGGTGGCTGGCCAATCTCGGCAACGCCGTCATTGTCTGCCCCGACTATCGCCTGGCGCCGGAGCACAAATTTCCCGCCGGGCTGGAGGATGGGCTGGCGACACTGCGCTTCATGGCGCGGAACGCCGCCGATCTCGGCATTGACCCGGCCCACATCGGTGTTGCCGGCGACAGCGCCGGCGGCAATCTCGCCGCCGTCCTGGCGTTGCTCGCCCGCGATGGGCTGGCACCACCGCTTGCCGCGCAGATCCTGATCTATCCCAACACCGACGCACGTCAGATGGCAGACAGCTACCGGCGTTTCGGCGACGGCTTCGGGCTTACCGCAACCACCATGGCATGGTTCCGCGACCGCTATGTGCGAACGCCCGACGACATGCTGGACTGGCGCGTCTCGCCCCTGCTGGCGTCTGATATCGCGGGTGCCGCACCGGCGTTCGTGGCGCTTGCGGGCTTCGACATCCTCGCCGACGAAGGGGGAGCCTATGCCGCGCGCCTGCAGGCCGAAGGCGTGCCAGTGATCCTGCGGCAATGGCCGGGCCAGATCCATGGTTTCGTCTCGATGGGACGCCATATCCCAGCCGCGCGGCAAGCGGTGGCCGAGGCGGTGGCTGCCTGGCGCCATTTCGACCCAGGGTCGCTGACGCCTAGGCCGACTGACGCATCACCAGGGTGGCATCGAGCTTGACCGTGCGTGCCAGGCTTTGCTTCGGCGGATCGGCCTCGTCCAGCAGGGCCAGCAGGATCTCGACGCTGCGGCCGGCCATGGCGGTGAAATCCTGCGCCATGGTGGTGAGCGCCGGACAGGTGTAGCGGCTCAGCGGATGATCGTCATGGGCGGCAACGCGCAGATCGCAATCGGACCTGCGGCCGACCTTCAGGCCGCGCGAATACGCGGCAGCCATCACGCCAAAGGCGAGACGATCGTTGGCGCACAGGATGGTGCGGCCGGGCAAGTTGCCGGCCTCCAGCATTCTTTCCATCTGCTCGTAGCCGACCCGTTCGAAGTCCCAGGTGTAATCGCGCGCGGCCTCGATCACGACCGGCTTGAAGCCGGCGGTTTCCATCGCGACGATGTAGCTTGCCTGGCGTTCGCCGGAGTTGTGGTTGACATGCGGAATGTCGAGATAGGCCGGGGGCTCACCCGACCGGCACAGATAATCGACGATGGTCGACACGCTCTGCCGGTTGTCGTTGCCGACGAACGGCGTATCGCCCTCGATATAGGTGTCGAAATAGACGATCGGAATGTCCTGCCCGAGCTTGTCGAAAACGCTTCGGTCGGAGGCCAGGCCGAGCGGAGCGATGATCGCGCCGGCGACCTTCAGTGACAGCAGCGTCCTGACCGACTCCGCCTCCAGCTTCGGAGAGCCATGCGAGGAGATGACGATCGGCCAGTAGCCTTCGTCGCGGCAGCGAAATTCGATGCGGCTGACCATCTCGGCATAGAACGGATCGGTGATCGTCGGCACGACGATGCCGATGTTACGGGTGCGCTTGCGGTTGAGGTTGCGGGCGAAAAGGTTCGGCTGATAGTCCGAGGAGCGCAGGGCTGCTTCGATCCGTGCCCGCGTCGCCGGCTTCACGCTCGCCGGGTCGTCGAAATATTTGGACAGCGTCGGCCGCGACACGCCACATGCCTGGGCGAAGTCATCCATCGTGCGGTGTGTCTTCTCCGCCATCGATACTCCTGATCCCCTTGCCGTCATCGCCGACCGGACGAGCCGTCACCAGTCATGCGGCCGTTGACCGGAAGCGGCAATGCTTGACCCAACTTATTCAGTCAAATTTTCACAGTTCCCAATACAGCGCAAAAACATTACGTGCGTCAAATTATTTATTGACGCTCTAAAATTGAAGACGTAGGGTTCGGGTTGGAAAAGCGGAGCATGGTGCAGCCGGGCGAGCCCAACGCCATCCAGCGACATGGTGAGAACATGAAGAAACTGGTTTGCGCCGGCGAGATCCTGGTCGAGATCATGGCCGAGCGGATCGGCCAGAGTTTCCTTGCTCCCGGCCCGCTCATCGGCCCGTTTCCATCCGGTGCACCGGCGATTTTCGTCGACCAGGCGGCGCGGCTCGGCCAGCCGGCAGGCCTGATCGCCGCGGTCGGCGACGACGATTTCGGACATTTGAACATCGAGCGCCTGCGTTCCGACGGCGCCGACATCTCGGCCATCAAGGTGCATCGAGGCGCGGCGACGGGAACGGCCTTCGTCAGCTATGAGACGGATGGCAGCCGGCACTTTGTCTACAACATCAAGCAGAGTGCCGCCGGCCTGATCGAGATCGGCGACGAAGCGCGCGCACTGCTGGCGGGGGCTGATCATTTTCATGTCATGGGCACGTCGCTGTTCTCGCCGGAAATGATCGAGGTGGCCCGCACCGGTATCGAAGCGGTCAAGGCACGCGGCGGCACGGTCTCCTTCGATCCCAACATCCGCAGGGAGATGCTCGATCTGCCCGGCATGCGCCAAGCGTTGAGTTTCGTGCTGTCGCGGACGGATCTTTTCCTGCCCAGCGGCCCGGAACTGTTCAACTTCGCCAAGGCCGCCGACGAGGAAGGCGCGGTGCGCGAAATGCTGGAACGCGGCATTTCGGCGGTGGTCATCAAGAAAGGCGCGCAGGGTGCCGTTCACCACGACCGTGCCGGGCGCACCGTATCGCCCGGCTTCGTCGTCGACGAGATCGACCCGACCGGCGCCGGTGACTGTTTTGCCGCGGCCTTCGTCTCCTTCTGGCTGCGCGGGGCAGCACCTGAAAAAGCGCTCAAGGTCGCCAATGCCTGCGGCGCGCTGGCCGTGACCAAAAAGGGTCCGATGGAGGGCATAGCTTCCCTCGCCGCAGTCGAAGCGTTCATCGAGACTGCCGAGACCGGAGCGCCGGCATGAGCCAGGCGACGGACAGGCTGGCTGCCATCGCGACGCGTCGCGCGGCCGGCGAACGCCGCGGCATCGCCTCGGTCTGTTCGGCCCATCCGCTGGTCATCGAGGCGGCGCTGCGCCATGGCAAGGCACGTGGCGCCGACGTGCTGATCGAGGCGACCTGCAATCAGGTCAACCACGAGGGCGGCTACACCGGCATGACGCCCGGCGATTTCCGCCGCTTCGTCGAGGTGATCGCCGACAAGGTCGCCTTTCCCCGGGACAGGCTGGTGCTCGGCGGCGACCACCTCGGGCCCAATCCGTGGAAGGACCTTCCGGCGCCCGAGGCCCTGCAGAACGCCTCGCGCATGGTAGACGCCTATGCCGAGGCCGGCTTCACCAAGATCCATCTCGACGCCAGCATGGGCTGCGCCGGCGAAGGCGCGGCGCCGCCCGACGCGACGATTGCAGAGCGCGCCGCCGAACTGGCCGCGGTGGCGGAGACCGCGGCCGACCGAACGGGCGGCGCCAAGCCTGTCTACGTTATCGGCACCGAAGTGCCGGTGCCGGGCGGTGCCCTTGAAGCGATGGACCATCTGGCGGTGACGACGCCCGAGGCGGCACTTGAAACCGTCCGTATCCACCGGCAGGCGTTCAGCCGCCTTGGTCTGGACAAGGCCTTTTCGCGTGCGATCGGTATCGTCGTGCAGCCGGGCGTCGAATTCGGCAATGCGGAGGTGATCGCCTACAGGCCGGAACGCGCCCAGGCGCTGGCCGGCACGCTGCGCGACCTGCCGCAATTCGTCTTCGAGGCCCATTCGACCGACTACCAGCCGGTGACGGCGCTGACCGCACTGGTCGACGATGGCTTTGCCATCCTCAAGGTCGGGCCATGGCTGACCTTCGCGCTGCGCGAGGCGCTCTATGGCTTGAGCCACATCGCCGATATCCTCGTTCCCGACCCGGCGCGCGAAAGCCTGCCGGCGGCGATGGAGCGCGCCATGCAGGCGGCGCCCGGCAACTGGAAGAACCACTACCACGGCTCCGCGACCGAGCAGCGGATAGAGCGGCATTTTTCCTACAGCGACCGCATCCGCTATTACTGGCCGGCGCTGGCGGCCCGGCAAGCCACGGACGCGCTGATGCAGGCGCTCGGTGACCGGGACATTCCCCCACCCCTCATCAGCCAGTATCTTGGCCGTCTCGACACAGCGGTGGCGAACGGGTCCGCTGCGCCAAAGGCCAGGGAGTTGCTGATCGGCAGCGTGGCGGAAGTGCTCGACATCTACGCCGGTGCGACGGGCTGACCGCCGGCCACGGCCTTAGCAGCAAGGCCAGCTACCCGCGATAAGCGAAGCGGCGCCGGCAATTGTCGGCGAGGCGAAGACCGGCAGTTCGATGCCGCGCTTTTTGGTTCCGAGCTGAAGCTTGCCGCTCGGCTATCGGCCATGGCCCTGCTTGCCAAAAGTCGCCACGCCGCCCATACACGGCTTGCGCAATCGCCCAACCGAGGTCCGCCTCTCCTTCGATTTTTGCCAGGGATACTGTCCAATGTCCGCGACGCCGTTGTCAAAGCCTTGACGGATCACTCCAAGCCATCGCTCGCCAGCCTGGGCTGGACGGATTTCTTCGGCGACCAGATCGAGCCCGGCGAAGCCAATCTCGTCCCGACGCGTATCGCCACGGTTCATCGCGACCGCCTGACCGGCCTGTCCCAGGCAGGGCCAGTCGATCTGACGCTGCCCGCGCAAGCGAACACTGGTGATTATGCCGTCGGCGACTGGGTGCTCGTCGACGCGCATGACAAGCTTGTGCAGCGCCGCCTGACCCGCAAGACGGTGCTGGAACGCCGCACCCAGGGCGGCAGGGTGCCGCAACTTGCCGCGGCTAATATCGACACGCTGTTCATCGTCACCTCCTGTAATGCCGACTTCAATCCCGCCCGGCTCGAGCGCTATCTGGCGCTCGCCAACGAGGCAGGAACGACACCGGTGATCCTGCTGACCAAGGCAGACACGGCTGAGGACGCCGAGGCATACCAGAAGCAGGCTGCGGCGCTGCAGCGTGGACTGGCCGTCGTGACGCTGAACCCGCGCACCGCGGATGCCGCGACCGCGCTGGCCGCCTGGTGCGGCGCCGGCCAAACGGTGGCGCTGATCGGCTCTTCCGGCGTCGGCAAATCGACGCTGGTCAACACGCTGGCCGGACCGGCGCAGCAATCGCCGCAACAGACCGGAGGCATCCGCGAACACGATGCCAAGGGACGCCACACCACCACGTCGCGATCGTTGCACGCCATCGCAGGTGGCGGCTGGGTGATCGACACGCCCGGCATGCGGACGTTGCACGTCAGTGATGTCGCCTCCGGCATCGACACACTTTTTGCCGAAATCACCGAACTCGCCCCGCTCTGCAAGTTCCGCGACTGCACGCATGTGCATGAGCCGGGCTGCGCGGTGCAGGCTGCCTTGAAGGCCGGGACGCTGGACCCGGAGCGCCTTGCCCGCTGGCGCAAACTGTCCGACGAAAACCAGCACAACACGCCGGTTCAGAGCGGGCCGCGCGGGGCCAAGTCTCCCGGCGGTCGCGGAAAGAGGCGTTGAGCGGCGGGGGGCAGGCCCCTGGATTCAGAGCCGCGCCGTACCGAAGACCCGATCCCAAAGTGCCGACGTAACACCGAAATTGGCCGATTCGTCGATGTGATGATGCACGGCGTGGCGGCGTTTGAGCGTGTAGAGATAGCTCGGATGGCTGGGATGCCAGTGATGGATCATGTGGTGGATGCTGATGTACCAGAGGTACCCCAGCATCAGCCCGCAACTTACAGCACTTGCGGTTGCGAAACCTGAGACCATCCAGACGGGTACAAACGCAACCAGCGCATGCACCCCAAGGCTGAGCCAGGTCGGCGTGCCCACCGAATCGCGCTCCTCGACATGGTGACGATCGTGCAGGTCCTTGATGTAGGGAATGTGATGAAGGACGAACCTGTGCAGCACGTATTCGGTCAGCGTCCAGAGAAAGAGACAGGCGAGGACCGTGCCGATCCAGCCTGGCGCATTGTCTTCGCCGGCCTCGATCAGCCCTGCAACTGCCAGTGCGGCGATAACCAGCGGATAGACCACGAAGTCGCTATAGTAGCCAATAAGACCGAGTTGCATCGTCACCTAGCCTTCGAGCCGCCAAATAAGCGATGGTATCAGTTTGCCGGACTCGTGCGTGAGGCGCAATGCAGACGCAACTGACATAGCGTCGCAATCCCTAGGTGCAAGGTTCGCGTCAACGATTCAAGGACCATCGGCAGGCTGCCGGCTTCGCAAACGGACGTTCAAAATGGCAAAACGCAGTGCGGGATTGCTGATCTATCGCCGCGGCGACGGCGATCTCAGGGTGTTGCTGGTTCACCCGGGCGGACCGTTCTGGGCGAAGAAGGACGACGGTGCGTGGTCGATACCGAAGGGTCTTGTCGGCGAGAACGAGGACGAGTTGGCGGCAGCGCAACGCGAAACCGAGGAAGAGCTCGGCGTCAGGATAGACGGATCCTTCGCGCGGCTTGGCAACTACAGGCAACCGGGGGGAAAGATCGTCATGGCCTGGTCTGTCGAACCGGCCGTCGACATCGATGTGGCTGCCATCAAGAGCAACATTTTCACCATGGAATGGCCGCCAAGGTCGGGATTCCTGAAGGAGTTCCCGGAAGTCGACAAAGCGGGCTGGTTCACCTTGCCCGAGGCCGAGGTGAAAATCCTCAAGGGGCAGCGCCCGATCCTGTTGGATTTTGCCAGGCAGCAAGGCGCTGGATGATCCGCGGCCTTCAGTAAGGCAGGCCGACATAGTTCTCGGCGAGCGCGGTCGACGCGGCTTGCGAATGGACAAGATAGTCGAGTTCGGCCTCCTGGATGCGCTGGCCGAACTCGCCGGTGTCGGGAAAGCGGTGCAGCATCGTCGTCATCCACCAGGAGAAGCGCACCGCCTTCCAGACCCGTGCCAGCGCCTTGCCTGAATAGGCGTCGATGCCGGCGTGTGATTTCTCGACATAGAAGTCGCGCAAGCCGGCAAAGAGATAGCGCACGTCGCTGGCGGCGAGGTTGAGCCCTTTGGCGCCGGTCGGCGGCACGATGTGGGCGGCGTCGCCGACCAGGAAAAGCCGGCCGAAGCGCAGCGGCTCGGCAACGAAAGAGCGCAGCGGCGCGATCGACTTCTCGAAGGATGGCCCCGTGACGACGCTTGCCGCTGTTTGCTCCGGCAAGCGGCAGCGCAACTCGTCCCAGAAGCGGTCGTCGGACCAAGCTTCGACACGATCGTCCTGCGGGCACTGTACATAGTAGCGGCTGCGATGCGTCGAGCGCATCGAGCACAGTGCGAAACCCCGTTCGTGATTGGCGTATACCAGTTCGTGATGGGCCGGCGGCACTTCGGCCAGCAGGCCGAGCCAGCCGAACGGATAGTGCCGCTCGAAGGTCTTCAGCGCATCCGCGGGCACAGATTTGCGGCTGATGCCGTGATAGCCGTCACAACCGGCAATGAAGTCGCAGTCGATACGATGCGTGGCGCCGTCCCTGTCATAGGTGACGAAAGGTGCCTCACCATCGAAATCGTGCGGCGCGACATCAGCCGCCTCGTAGATCGTGGTCAACCCTGCCGCATCGCGTTCATCCATCAAATCATGTGTCACTTCGGTCTGACCGTAGACGGTGACATGCTTGCCGCCGGTGAGTGCGGTAAGGTCGATGCGGTGTAGGCGTGCGTCGAAGGCCAGCGAGATGCCTGAATGCGGCAGCCCCTCGGCGTGCAGCCGTGCCGCGGCACCCGCCTCCTCCAGCAATTCGACAGTGCCTTGTTCGAGCACGCCGGCGCGTACGCGGCCAAGCACATGCTCGCGGCTCGCGCGTTCCAGAATGACCGTCTCGACGCCGATGCCGGCCAGCAGCTGGCCGAGCAGCAGGCCGGACGGTCCCGAACCAATGATAACGACCTGGCTGCGCATCAGTGGCCGAGACTTTCGACCTGTGCGGCCAGTTCGGCGGCAAGGCGCAGCGACGCGGCGGTCGCGACGACCATCTGCGGCAGCAGCAGCCATTCCAGCGTCCATGCCGCGCCCGAGCGTTCCTGTTCATGCACAAGTGCCTGATGCATGCCGGAAAGCTGCGTGGCGTTGAAGCGGGCAAGCGCCACCAGCGCCTCGGCCTTCACCGGGTTCTGCTTGTGCTGCATGGCCGACGAGCCGCCGCCGCCCGACAGTTCGATGTCGGTTCCGCCTTGCGCCATCAGCGCAATGTCCTGGCCGAACTTGCCAAGGCTGCCCGTGACCAGCGACAGCCAGCCGGCAAAATCGGCGAGCGCGTCTCGCTGGCTCTGCCACTGCCGGGCGTCGCCAAGGCCGAGTTTCGCGGCAAGGGCCGCGCGCACCGCCGGCCCCTTGTCATCAAACTTTTCCAGCGTGCCGGCGGCACCGCCAAACTGCACCACCAGCAGACGCCTCGACTGCTCCGACAGCCTTTCCTGATGCCGTTGCAGCGGCGCCCGCCACGCTTTGACGCGATCGGCCACTTGGATCGGAATCGCCGGTTGCATGCGCGTCATTCCGGTCAGCGCCCTGCCGCCAAAATGCTCTTCGAGCGCGGCGAGGCGCATAACGGTTTCGGTCAACAGCAGATCGAGATGCTCGACGATGGATTTGAACCGAAGCATCAGGCCGGTGTCGATGACATCCTGGCTGGTCGCGCCGAAATGCACTTTCGCCCCATGCGGTTCGCCGACCGCTGCCCTGATCTGGCGCACCAGTTCCGGCACCATGACGCCGTCCCTGGCGACAGCGGCCCGCAGCGGGGCGGTGTCGGGCCGGAACGTGGCAAGTGCGGCCACGATCGCCGCCGCCGCGTCGCTGGCGATGATCCCGGTTTCGGCCTCCGCTTCCGCCAGCGCACGCTCGAAGGCCAGCATCGCCTCGATTTCCGCCTCGACGGAAAAATGCCTCGCCGCTTCCTCGTCGCCGAGGAGAGCGGAGAGCAGTGGATGGTCGAAAGGCGATACGGTCATGGCGCGAGTCTCCTGAGCATCAGCTGTCGAAGAAGACCGTTTCCTTCTCCCCCTGGAGATGGACGTCGAAGATATAGATATCGCCCTTGCGCTCGGCGATCAGCGTCGGCACGCGGATGCGGTGCTCGATCCGTGCCAGGATCGCATCCCCGGCATTGGCCTTTTCCTCATCGGAAAAATAGAGCCGTGTGTGGAGGCCGAGATTGATGCCGCGCGCGACAATCCAGAGCGTGATGTGCGGCGCCATCAGGCTGCCATCCCTGAACGGCACCCGGCCCGGCTTGATCGTGTCGAACGTGCACAGGCCGGTGTCCATGTCGGTCGGACAACGGCCCCAGCCGAAGAAATTCGGATCGGCGGCACCGCGCGGTTCGGCCGGCGAATTGTAAAGCCCATCCGCATCCGCTTGCCAGATCTCGATCAGCGCGTCCTTGAGCGGCGTGCCGGTGCCGTCGAGCACCCGGATGCGAAGACCGATGCGCTCACCCTTGGTCTTGTCGTTGACCATGGTCGCACCAAGGTCGGCCGGGTAGACGCCGCCGATGCCGCAGAAATTGGGCGTCAGCCCGATATGGACATAGGGTCCGGCGGTCTGTGAAGGGCTCTCCTTCAGCCGGTCGAGCGATTGAGCCATCAATTGCCCTCCAGCCTGTTTTCGAACAGCGACGCGCGCCGCCCGCGAAGCACGATGTCGAATTTGTAGGCGCGCGCGTCGAAAGGGATCGTCGCTTGCATGTCGAGCGCGGCGATCAGCGTCTCGACTGCTGCCTTGTCGGGGATGCCGCGCGCGATCGGGCACTGCCAGATCAGCGGGTCGCCCTCGAAATACATCTGCGTGATCAGCCGCTGGGCAAAGCCGTGGCCGAACACCGAGAAATGAATGTGCGAGGGGCGCCAGTCGTTCGGCCCGTTCGGCCAGGGATAGGGACCGGGCTTGACGGTGCGAAAGGCATAGCCGCCATCCTCGCCTGATATGGCACGGCCGCAGCCGCCAAAATTCGGGTCGAGCGGCGCCAGGTAGCCATCCTTCTTGTGGCGATAGCGGCCACCTGCATTGGCCTGCCAGAATTCGAGCAGAGCGCCGGGCACGCCAACGCCGCGTTCGTCGAGCACCCGCCCATAGACGATGATGCGCTCGCCGATGGCGCTCTCGCCGGGTTTGGCGAAATTGTGGATCAGGTCGGCGTCGAGTTCGCCGAGCATGGCGTGGCCGAAGACAGGACCTGTTATTTCCGACAGCGTGTTGTCGAAGGCAAGCAGCGCCTTCCGTGGCGAGCGCAGCACGGAGGTCTTGTAGTTCGGCGTCAGCGCCGGCGGATGCCAGGTCCGGTCGCGCTGGAAGAAGGCGCCGGTCTCGGGTCTCTGGTTCGAGCCGGACTTAGCGGGCATTCTTGGCTCCGTCCATTTCCGAAAACACGTCCTTGGCGATCTTGAAGGCACGGTTGGCGGCCGGCACGCCGGCATAGATGGCGACATGCAGGAACGCCTCGCAGATGTCGTCGCGCGAAGCACCGGTGTTGACGGTGGCGCGCACATGCATGGCGACCTCCTCATCATGGCCGAGTGCGGCCAGCAGCGCCAGCGTGACGATCGAACGCTCGCGCTTGCTGAAGCCCGGCCGCGCCCACACGGTTCCCCAGGCGGCCTCGGTGATCAGTTCCTGGAAAGGCTGGTCGAAATCGGTGGCGGCGACCTCGGCCCGGTCGACATGCCGGTCGCCGAGCACCGAGCGCCGCACCGCGAGACCCGTGCGATATCTGGCTTCGTTGCCGGGGACTTCATCCATGGGGTTCTGCTCCGGGGGCAAGCGATGCGATAAAATCGCGGATCAAGGCGGTCAGCGCTTTCGGTTGTTCGACACAAGGAATATGCCCGGCGTCGCGAATGATCTCGAAGCGCGCGCCGGGGATCAGGTCGGCCAGCGAGCGGACGAGATCGGGAGGCGTCGAGCCATCCTGGTCGCCGGCGACGCAGAGCGTCGGCACCGCGATGTGGCGCGCGGCATCGGTGAAATCCGCATCGCGAACCGCCACGCAAGTCCCGATGTAACCCGCCAGCGCTTGCCTGGTCATCATGTTCCAATAGCCGTCCAACTCGGCCAGACGCGCCGCGTGGAAAGCGGGGGTGAACCACATTTTGAGCACTCCGTCAGCAATGGCCTGGATGCCCTTGCTTTCGACCGTCGCGATGCGTGTGTTCCAGCTGTCTGTCGTGCCGATCTTGTGGGCCGTGTCGCACAGGATCAGGCCTTCGACCATTTCTGGGCGCCTGCGATAAAAGCCTTGTGCGATCAGGCCACCGACCGACAGGCCGCACAGCACGACCTTGCTCAACCCGAAATGATCGATGAGCGCCGAGAGATCATCGACATGATCGTCGATCGACCTGATGTCGCCGATATCGGACAGCCCATGACCGCGCTTGTCATAAACCAGCAACGGCATTTCACCATCGAGCGCCGAGACAATTTCGTCCCAGATCCGGAAATCGGTGCCCAGAGAATTGATGAATATGATCGGGCGCGCATTGCCGGCCGCCTTGATGCGGCGATGGTGCAGCGTGATGCCGCCAATGGTGACGAATGGCACGATTTCGATCCTCCATCCCCACATTGCACAAGGCGTTTGGTTCGGTAAAATGATATTTTTCACCGTTTCATTAACTCAGGGGTTATCAAATCCATGTCCGTAGGCCGCATCCGGTTCCGCCACCTGCAGGCATTCCTGGAAGTTGCGCGGCAGGGAAGCGTGGCGCGGGCGGCCGACTTGCTGCACGTCAGCCCGCCGGCGGTGACCAAGACATTGCGCGAACTGGAAGAGGCGCTGGGTGTGGCGGTGGTCGAACGCGACGGCCGCGGCATCAGGCTGACGCGCATCGGCGAAATCTTCCTGCGCCATGCCGGCACGGCGATCACGGCGCTGAAGCAAGGCGTCGATTCCGTCAGGCAGGACGGAGCGGTCAACCGGCATCCGATCCGTATCGGCGCGCTGCCGACGGTGTCAGCGCGGGTCATGCCGCTCGCCATGACCTTGTTTCTCGAAGAGGGCACTGGTGCTGCGATCAAGATTGTTACCGGCGAGAACGCGGTGCTGCTCGAACAGTTGCGCACCGGCGCGCTCGATCTCGTCGTTGGACGGCTTGCGGCGCCGGAGAACATGACCGGCTTCTTCTTCGAGCACCTCTATTCCGAACCCGTGCTGTTCGTGGTGCGGGCGGGACATCCGCTGCTTGACCCGGGACAGGATGTGTTCGCGCGGCTCGACGAATTCCCGATGCTGATGCCGACACGGGAATCGGTTATCCGTCCCTTCGTCGACCGCCTGTTCATCACCAATGGCATGACGGCGCCGGCAACCGAGATCGAAACCGTCTCGGACTCCTTTGGTCGCGCTTTCCTGCGGCAGAGCAATGCGGTCTGGATCATTTCGGCCGGGGTCGTTGCCAACGAACTCGGCAGCGGCGCCTTCGTCGCCTTGCCGGTCAACACAGAGGAAACCAAGGGCCCAGTCGGCTTGACGATGCGCACGGACACCGCGCCCTCGCCGGCCTTCTCCATCCTGCTGCAGACCGTCCGCGAAGCGGCAAGGCAAGGCAGCTAGGCTCGAGATGGCCGCTGTTCGTCCCGAATTTCCTAACCCAGGGGTTAACGAAACACCGCAAAATATCATTTTACCGAACCAAACCGCTGGTGCACTGTGACGACTGAGGAGCACAGAGGGAGGAACGTATGACTCACGCTATCGGCAGCAAATCCAGTATTCCAGGCATTTCGCGGCGCCAGTTCATCGCCACCTCGATCGCTGGCGGCGCAGCTCTCACGCTTGGCGGCCGCGGCGCCTTTGCCCAGGCAGGCGACACGCTCAAGGTCGGCTTCGTCAGCCCGCGCACCGGGCCGCTCGCCGGCTTCGGCCAGACCGACGGCTACGTGCTCGACCTGGCCCGCAAGGCGCTGGCCGGCGGCCTCGAAATCGGCGGCAAGAAATACAGCGTCGAGATCCTCGACCAGGACACGCAGTCCGACCCGTCACGCGCCGGTCAGCTGGCCAAGGACCTGATCAACAACCAGGCCATCGACCTGATGCTGGCGGTGTCGACGCCGGAGGTGATCAATCCCGTGGCCGACGCCTGCGAGGCCGCCGGCGTGCCGTGCCTGTCGACGGTCATGCCGTGGGAAGCCTGGTATTTCGGCCGTGGCGCCAAGCCCGATGCGCCCTCGCCGTTCAAGTGGACCTATCATTTCGGCTTCGGCGTCGGCGAGTTCTTCAAAGCCTATATCTCGCAATGGAACCTGATCGAGACCAACAAGAAGGTCGGCGTCATGTATCCCAACGATGCCGATGGCAATGCCATCCGCTCCCATTTGGCGCCGCTGCTGGCCAAGCAAGGTTTCACCATTGTCGATCCCGGCGCCTATGAGACCGGCACCACCGACTATTCCTCGCAGATCGCGCTGTTCAAGCAGGAAGGCGTCGAGATCTTCAATTCCTTCCCGATCCCGCCGGATTTCGCGGCGTTCTGGCGCCAGGCGGCGCAGCAGGGCCTGATCAAGCAGATCAAGATCTGCCAGGTCGCCAAGACCGGGCTGTTCCCCTCCGACATCGAGGCGCTCGGCGATCTCGGCGTGAAGATTTCGAGCGCCGCTTACTGGCACAAGGCCTTCCCCTACAAGTCGCCGCTGACCGGCGTTTCGGGAACCGAGCTAGCCGATGGCTACGAGGCGGCGAGCGGCAAGCAGTGGACGCAGCAGCTCGGCGCCTCGATGTCGCTGCTCGACGCCGGCTTCGAAGCGCTGAAGGCAAGCACCGATGCCAAGGACAAGGCAGCGGTGGCCAAGGCGCTGAGCTCGCTGAAAACCGAGACGATGGTCGGCAAGGTCGACTTCACCAGCGGACCCGTGGCCAATGTCTCGCCCGGCCCGATCATCGGCACGCAATGGGTCGCCGCCAAGGAAGGAGCCAAGTTCCCGCTCGACTATGTCGTGACCGAGAATGCCACCGACCCCAACGTGACTGTCGAAGCCAAGCTTCTGCCTTACAACGGCTGATGGACCGCTGAGGATCGCCTGGTGACCCATCCGCAACAACAGGCGATCCTCGCTGCCGCCGGTATCCACAAGCGCTTCGGCGCGCTTGTGGTGTTGGATGCGGTCGACTTCAGCATGGCTGCCGACGAGGCGGTCGGCATTGTCGGCCCGAACGGCGCCGGCAAGACCACACTGCTCAGCGTGCTCGCCGGAGCCTTTCCACCAAGCTCGGGCACGGTCAGCTTCAAGGACAGCGACGTGACGCCGCTGACGGCGACGCAGCGCTGCCGGCTCGGCCTGGTGCGAACGCACCAGGTGCCCAAACCGTTCAGCGGCATGACCACCTTCGAGAATGTCTTCGTCGCCGCCTCGCATGGCGCCGGCCTCGGCCGCGACGAGGCTTATGAGGAAGCGCTCGGCTCGCTGAAACTGTGCGGCATGCTCGGTGTCGCCAACCGGCGCGCCGAAACGCTCGGGCTGCTCGACCGCAAGCGGCTGGAACTGGCGCGCGCGCTGGCGGCCAGACCGACGCTGCTTTTGCTGGACGAGATCGGCGGCGGACTGACCGACGGCGAAGCCGGCGAACTCGTCGACACGATCAAGGAATTGCGCCGGCGCAAGATCGGCATCGTCTGGATCGAGCACATCGTCCACATTCTCCTGCAGGTGGCCGAGCGGCTGATCTGCATGGACGCCGGCAGGATCATCGCCGACGGCGACCCGCAAACAGTGATGGCCGACCCCGAGGTCGTACGCGCCTATCTGGGCGGAGGCCCGAGATGAGCCTGCTTGCGGTCGAGAACCTGGTTGTCCGGCACGGCCTGCTGCAAGCGGTGCGCGGCGTCAGCTTCGGCATCGAACGCGGCGAGACGCTCGCACTGGTCGGCGCCAACGGCGCCGGCAAGACGACGCTGCTGAGGGCGATCGCCGGCGCGCATCAGCCGGCTGCCGGCCGCGTGCTGCTGAACGGCGCCGATCTGACGGATGTGCCATCGCACAAACGCGTCGGCATGGGCATTGCACTGGTGCCGGAGGGGCGAAGACTGTTCGTGCGGATGACGGTCGAGGAAAACCTTCTGCTGGGCAAGACTGCCGGCCGGCCGGGCGACTGGAGCGTCGACAAGGTGCTGGAAATGTTTCCCAATCTGAAGCCACGCCGCCATGCCAAGACGGGCCACCTCTCTGGCGGCGAACAGCAGGCGACGGCGATCGGCCGGGCGCTGATGAGCAATCCGGACGTGCTGCTGCTCGACGAGGTCTCGCTTGGCCTGTCGCCGCTGATCGTCGACCGCGTCTATACAGCACTGCAAGGGCTGATCGCCTCGGGCACCACGATCATCCTCGTCGAACAGGACCTTAACCGGGCGCTCGCGGTTTCCGACAGGATCATCTGCATGCTCGAAGGGCGTGTCGCGCTAGAAGGGCCGAGCAAGGCGGTTTCGCGCGAGGAGGTGACGAAAGCCTATTTCGGCCTGCACCGGAAAAGCCCCGGGAGCGTTCCCGTATGAGCAACCAGATCATCCAGGGCATTCTGCTCGGCGGCTACTACGCGCTTATCGCCTGCGGCCTGTCGTTCATGTTTTCGGTGATGCGCATCATCAACCTCGCCCATGGCAGTCTTGCCGTGTTCGCCGCCTTTGCGCTGTGGTGGCTCGCCTCGCGGTTCCACATCTCGCCCTTTGTCGGCCTGCTCATCGTCCTGCCCTTGATGGCGGCGATCGGCTGGGCGCTGCAGCGCTTCCTGCTCGAGCGCAGCGCGCGCGGCGGCGCGCTGCTGCCGATCCTGACGACGTTCGGCCTCGCCATCGTCATCGACAATCTGCTGTTCGAGCAGTTCGGCGCCGACACCCGTTCGCTGGCGCCCTATATCGGCAGCCTGTCCTATGATTCCTGGGAATGGCCGGGCAGCATCTATGTCGGCAAGCTCGCCGTGATCATGTTTGCCACCGCCGTCATCCTGCTGGGCGGGCTGCAATTGTTCCTGACCCGCACAAGGCTTGGCCGCTCGATCCGCGCTACATCGGAGGACCCCGACACTGCCGGCCTGGTCGGCGTCGATGCACGCCGCGCCAATGCCATCGCCGCTGCCATCGCCATGGTCACGGTCGGCCTTGCCGGCGCGTTCCTCGGCATGCGCGCCACCTTCGATCCCTATGCCGGCGCGCCGCAATTGCTGTTCGCCTTCGAGGCTGCGGTGATCGGCGGCGCCGGTTCGCTGTGGGGAACGCTGATCGGCGGCATCGTGCTGGCGCTTGCCCAGACGCTCGGTGCGCAGGTGCATCCGCAAGGGTTTCTGATCGGCGGCCATGTCGCATTCCTGATCGTCCTGTTCGTGCGGCTCTCCACGTCGGGCCTCGGCCTGCGCGGCCTGTTGCGCCTGCCATCCCGGAGCGCATCATGAGCGCCGTCTCGGCCTCACCGGTCATCGAGCGCGGCACAGCGACGTCGCGGATCGCCGCGATTGCGGTCGCGCTGGTCATCGCGCTGCTAGCGATTGCACCACAGTTCCTGTCGAACGGCGGTGTCGACCGGATGACCGCGCTGTTCATCTATGTGATCCTGGCGGCGATGTGGAACGCGCTGGCCGGCTTCGGCGGCCTGGTCTCGGTCGGTCAGCAAGTGTTCTTTGGGCTCGGCGCCTATTTCGCCATCCGGCTCGCCGATGCCGGCCTCAACCCGTTCCTCGCGCTCTTCGCCTCTGGAATTGTCGTTGGCGCCGTCTCCTGGCCGCTCTCGCTGTTCATGCTGCGGCTGAGGAATGGCGAGTTCGCCATCGGCATGTGGGTGATCGCGGCGCTGACTCATCTTCTGGTCAATCTCGACCGTCTGGTGCAGGGCGAAACCGGCACATCGCTGATCTCGCTCAACGCCTATGACGCGGGCGCCAGGCGGGCAGCGATCTACTGGCTGGCGCTGGCGTCGATGACCGCCCTGCTCGCCATTCTGTTTGGCCTGCTGCGCGGCAGCACAGGTGCGGCGATCCGCGCGATCCGCGACAATGAGGATGCCGCCGCATCGGTCGGCGTGCGCGTCACCGGCACCAAGCGGCTGCTGTTCGTGCTTGCCGCCTTCGGCATCGGCATTGCCGGCGCGCTGTGGCTGGCGACCTCGATCACCTTCCAGCCGAAGACCTATTTCAACGTCCAGTGGACCGCCTACATGATTTTCATGGTGCTGGTCGGCGGCATCGGCACTTTCGAGGGCGCCATTTTAGGCGCGCTGCTGTTCTTCCTCATCGAGACCTGGTTCGGCGGCACCGGCGTCTGGTACCTGATCGGGCTTGGCGCCACCGCCGTGCTGTTCTCGCTTTTCCTGCCGCGCGGCCTGTGGGGGACGATCGAGGAGCGCTTTGGGCTCCGCCTGCTGCCGGTCGGCTATCGCGTCAGGCTCTCAACCGATGGCGATGCGACGCCTGCGCCACAACGAGCCACGACACATCGGGAGAAGGCATGACCATGCTTTTCGGCAAGACGATCCTCATCACCGGCGTCGCCTCCGGCATCGGCGCGCGCACGGCGGAACTTGCCGGCCAGCTTGGCGCCGACGTGATCGGCGTCGATGTTCGACAACCAGCCGCGGCGGTCGGCGGCTTCGTCAAGGCCGACATCTCGTCGAAGGCGGGCGTCGATGATCTCATCGCGCGTCTGCCGCAGCGCCTCGACGCGCTCTGCAATGTCGCCGGCCTCTCCGGCAACACCGGCCCGGCGTCGACGCTGGCCGTCAACTTCTTCGGGCTGCGGGCGCTTTCGGAAGGCCTCGCGCCAAAAATCCGCGAGGGCGGTGCCATCGTCAACGTCGCCTCCATCGCCGGCTATGGCTGGCGCGCCAATCTCAATCGCGCCGCCTCAATGGTCGGCATCGAGGGTTTTGCCGATGTCGCCAAGGTGGTCGAAGACCACGCTGTCAAGAACGAGGAAGGTTATCCGGTCTCCAAGGAACTGCTCTTGCTGTGGACTTTCCGCGCCGCGCATCAGGACCTGTTCAAGAGCCGTGGCATCCGCGTCAATGCGGTGAGCCCGGGGCCTGTCGAAACGCCGATCCTGAAGCAGTTCCGCACCGTGCTCGGCGACGCCCGCGTCGACAGCGACATTGCAAGGGTCGGCCGCGCCGGCACATCGGGCGATATCGCCCCAGTGGTGCTGTTCCTGTGCTCGGACGGAGCGCGCTGGGTCAACGGCGCCAATGTGCCGGTCGATGGCGGCCTCGAAGCATCGATCAATGCCGAAGTGCTCGGCTTCTAAACCTCAATCAGCAGCTCCAACCGGAGCAGTGGAGACTACAATGGATATCGGACTTCTGATCGACGGTGACGAACGGGCAGCCTCGGGTGCGGCGTCCTACGAGCGCATGGACCCGTTCACCGGCAAACTGGCGACGCGTGCCGCGGCAGCGAGCATTGCCGATGCCAATGCCGCCGTCGAAGCCGCCGCGGCCGCCTTTCCGGCGTGGTCGAAGGCCGGGCCCGGCGAGCGCCGCGCCTTGCTGTCGAAGGCTGCTGACGTCATGGCCTCGAAGGTCGGCGAGTTCACCCGGCTGATGATGGAAGAGACAGGAGCGACCGGTCCCTGGGCCGGCTTCAACGTCATGCTGGCGGCCAACATGCTGCGTGAGGCGGCGGCGATGACGACGCAGATCTCGGGCGAGATCATTCCGTCCGACAAGCCGGGCACGCTGGCCATGGCGATCCGCCAGCCCGCCGGCGTGTGCCTCGGCATCGCGCCGTGGAACGCACCGGTCATTCTCGGCACCCGCGCCATCGCGATGCCGATCGCCTGCGGCAACACCGTTGTGCTGAAAGCATCCGAAATGTGCCCCGGCACGCACCGGCTGATCGGCCAGGTGCTGGTCGAAGCCGGGCTGCCCAAGGGCGTCATCAATGTCGTCACCAACGATCCCAGGGATGCCGCCGGCATTGTCGAAGCGCTGGTCGCGCATCCCTCGGTCAAGCGTGTCAATTTCACCGGTTCGACCAAGGTAGGCAGGATCATCGCCGAACTCGCCGGTCGGCACCTGAAGCCGGCGCTGCTCGAACTCGGCGGCAAGGCACCGCTGCTGGTGCTGGACGATGCCGATATCGACGCCGCGGTCAACGCGGCCACCTTCGGCGCCTTCATGCATCAGGGCCAGATCTGCATGTCGACCGAGCGCCTGATCGTCGACGACAAGGTCGCCGATGAATTCGTTTCCAAGCTGGCTGCCCGCGCCTCACAACTGCCGGCGGGTGACCCGCGCGGCCATGTCGTACTGGGCTCGCTGATCAGCAGCCAAGCCGCCGACAAGATGGAGGAGTTGGTCGCCGACGCGGTCGGCAAAGGCGCCAAATTGGTGGCTGGCGGCAAGCGCGCCGGAACCGTGGTGGAGGCGACGCTGCTCGACCATGTCACACCGGCGATGCGCGTCTATTCGGAAGAGTCCTTCGGGCCGGTCAAGCCGGTGATCCGGGTCAAGAGCGAGGACGAAGCCGTGCGTGTCGCCAACGACACCGAGTACGGCCTGTCGTCAGCCGTGTTCAGCCGCGACATCAAGCGTGCCATGGCGGTTGCCGCGCGCATCGAGGCCGGCATCTGCCACATCAACGGTCCGACCGTCGGCGACGAGGCACAGATGCCGTTCGGCGGCGTCAAGGGTTCGGGCTATGGCCGCTTCGGCGGCAAGGCCTCGATCGCCGAATTCACCGATTTGCGCTGGGTGACGATCGAGGATCCGGGCCAGCACTACCCATTCTGATCCGGCCTCGCATTGGGCGGTTCGACATGGGCGATCAGACCGCCTGCGACGGCGTGAAGCGAACGCTTGCGGATCGCATCTGCCCGGGTGCCAATACGATGCATCCGGTATCGATGCCCGCGTCACCCCTGCAGTTGAAGGCGTCGGTGATGTTGCTGACCGGCTCGGCGCAAAAGAACGGCTCGCCGGGCGGCGTGTAGAGGACGAGGAAATCGAGTGGGGCCTCGGCCTCGATGTCCAGCTGCCGCCCATGCTCCGGCCAGGAAATCCGAGCGCGGCGCGCCTATCCGGTGAAGACCGTGTCGAAGTCCGTCTCCGACACGCCGAAGCCCGTGGTCGGGTTGGAGCCAGCGGGCGGCAGGACGTGCCGGGTGGGCAGGATTTCCGCATCGCCGGATCCGTTTTGCCGCCAGCGATAAGACGCCAGCGCGCCGCCGCCAGCCGGCGCAATTTCAACCTTTCGCAATGCCGTCGCTGATCGAGACCAGCTCTTGATGCTGCTCGGCAACGGCAGCCGAATTCTTTGTCATCGGCACTCCGTCGTCCCTTGACTCCAATCGCCACGCCTATAAGACATATCATATGAATAGTATGAAGAATAAAAAGTCTTTCAGCACGGCGCGCACGTCAAGGGTCACGGTGGCGGTTTCCAGCGGCTCGACGGCACTGCATGCGACGGTCGTCGAGCAGATCGGATTGCGCATCGTGCAAGGCGATTTCCTGCCCGGTGAGGCACTGCCCAATGCCGACGATTCCAGCGAGATGCTGGGCGTCAGCCGCACGGTGCTGCGCGAGGCGATCAAGGTTCTGGCCGGCAAGGGGCTGGTCGAATCGCGGCCGAAGACCGGTACAAGGGTGCGTCCCCGCTCCGACTGGAATTTCCTCGATCCGGACGTCCTGTCGTGGCGCTATGCCAGCGGTGTCAGCGCCGAGGATGTCCGGGCGCTGTTCGAACTGCGCCGTGCCATCGAGCCGATGTCGGCCGCGCTCGCCGCCAAGCGCGCCACACCGGCGCAGATTGCCGAGATCAATGCCGCGCTGGCCGAGATGGAAGCCGTTGTCGACGATGGCGACCGCTTCGCCAAGCCCGACCTTTTGTTCCACCAGACCATCCTGCGCATGACCGGCAACGAGCTGATCGGCTCGCTGGCCGCACTTGTCGAAACCGCGCTGGTGATGAGCTTTCGCCTCTCCAACGACAATCCGGAAGGGCAGCGTCATTCTTTACCGCTGCATCGGGAAGTGGCCGAAAAGATTGCATCCGGCGACGCGGCAGGCGCGCAAAAAGCGCTGCTGGTGCTCATCGACAATGCCGAGGAAGACGTGCGCCGCAGTGTCGAGAACCGCAACAAGCGCCGCCAGGATCGGGAACAGACATCGTGACCGAGACAAAACGCAAGCTGCGATCCGAGGCCTGGTTCGGCGGCGAAGGCAAGAACGCCTTCATGCACCGCAGTTGGATGAAGAACCAGGGCATCCCCGCCGACGCTTTCGACGGCCGCCCGGTGATCGGCATCTGCAACACCTGGTCGGAATTGACCCCGTGCAATGCGCATCTGCGGGCGCTCGCCGATCACGTCAAACGCGGCGTCTATGAAGCCGGCGGCCTGCCGCTCGAATTCCCGGTGATGTCGCTGGGCGAGAGCAACATGCGCCCCACCGCCATGCTGTTTCGCAATCTGGTCAGCATGGATGTCGAAGAGTCCATCCGCGGCAATCCGATCGACGGCGTCATCCTGCTTGTCGGCTGCGACAAGACCACGCCGGCGCTGCTGATGGGGGCCGCGTCGTGCAATCTGCCGACCATCGCTGTTTCCGGCGGACCGATGCTCAACGGCAAGTTCCGAGGACAGGATATCGGCTCGGGCACCCATGTCTGGAAATTCGCCGAGGAAGTGAAGGCCGGCCGCATGCCGGTCGCCGACTTCCTCGCCGCTGAGCAGGGCCAGAGCCGGTCGGCGGGCAGTTGCATGACGATGGGCACGGCTTCGACCATGGCCAGCATGGTCGAGGCACTGGGCATCGGCATGCCGGACAATGCCGCGATCCCGGCTGTGGATTCACGCCGTGGCGTGCTCGCGCAGATGGCCGGACGCCAGATCGTCGATCTCGTCCGGAGGGACGTGACGATCGCGCGGATCCTTACCAAAGAGGCGTTCGAGAACGCCATTCGCGTCAATGGCGCGATCGGCGGCTCGACCAACGCGGTGCTGCATCTGATCGCCATCGCCAACCGGGTCGGTGTCGATCTCAGCCTCGATGACTGGGACCGCCTTGGCCGCGACGTTCCAACCATTGTCGACCTGATGCCGTCGGGCCGGTTCCTGATGGAAGATTTCTACTACGCCGGGGGGCTAGCCGCGGTCATGGCGTCGCTTGATGAAGTGGGGCTTCTTCATCGCGACGCCATGACCGTCAGCGCCAAGACCATCGGTGAATTGATCGACGGCGCGCCCAACTACAACAGCGAGGTGATCCGACCGCTGAGCCAGCCGCTGAACAAGGAGGGCGGCATCTCCATCCTGCGCGGCAATTTGGCGCCTGACGGGGCGGTCATCAAGCCGTCCGCGGCAACGCCGGAGCTGATGCAGCATCGCGGCAAGGCGGTGGTGTTCGAGAACATCGAACACTACTACGCGCGCATCGACGATCCGGAGCTGGATATCGACGCCTCCTCGGTGATGGTGCTGAAGAACTGCGGGCCGCGCGGCTATCCCGGAATGGCCGAGGTCGGCAACATGCCGCTGCCTGCGAAACTGCTGAAGCAAGGCATCTCCGACATGGTTCGCATTTCGGACGCGCGGATGAGCGGCACCGCCTACGGCACCGTGGTTCTGCATGTGGCACCGGAAGCAGCCGCGGGTGGCGCGCTGGCGCTGGTGCGCGACGGTGACCTTATCGAGCTCGATGTCGCCGGCCGCCGGCTGGAGCTTTTGGTATCGGATGAGGAGCTGGCAATCCGCCGGCGTGACTGGAAGCCGCCGGCGCCGCCGGAAGGCGGCTATCAGAGCCTTTATGTCGAGCGCGTTCTGCAGGCCGACAAGGGCTGCGATTTCGACTTTCTCGTCGGCCGACGCGATGCCGGCATCCCTCGGCATTCGCACTAGAGAGGCGCGCGATGACGGATGAAATCGGCTACGCGATCTATCCAAGCCTCAAGGGCCGCAGCGTCTTCATTACCGGTGGCGGCAGCGGCATCGGCGAAAGCCTGGTGCGCCATTTCTGTGCGCAAGGCAGCCGTGTCGCCTTCGTCGACATGGCCGAGGAGCCTTCACGGCGTCTGGTCGATGCGATCGCGGCCGAGGGACATGCCGCACCGCTGTTCATTCCCTGCGACCTGCGCAACGTCGAAGAGTTGCAGACGGCAACCGTGCAGGCGATGCGGCACAATGGCCCCATCCAGGCCCTGTGCAACAATGCCGGCAATGACGACCGCCACCAGACCAAGGATGTGACGGTTGCCTATTGGGACGACCGCATGGCGGTCAATCTGCGCCACCAGTTCTTCGCGGCGCAGGCGGTGCGTCCGCAGATGAGCACGCTGGGCGGCGGCTCGATCATCAATTTCGGCTCCATCACCTGGATGGTCGGCGATCCGGATTGCCCAGCCTATGTCACCGCGAAAGCCGCTGTTTACGGAATGACGCGGGCGCTGGCCCGCGAACTCGGCCCCGAACGCATCCGCGTCAACTGCATGGTGCCGGGCTGGGTGATGACCGAGCGCCAGATGCGCCTGTGGCTGAACCCGGCCGGCGAACGCCAGATCGCGGAAAGGCAGTGCCTGCCCGACCGGCTGCAACCCTCCGATATAGCGCGCATGGCGCTGTTCCTCGCCGCCGACGACAGCCGCATGTGCACGAGCCAGCAGTTCATCGTCGATGCGGGCTGGGTATGACCCGTACGGCTTCAAAGGAAGAAGGTTAGTTCATGCGTCTTGTTCAGTTCAGAATGGCCGACGGCAGCAGACGGGTTGGCCGTGTCTCCGATGACGGCAATCATCTGCACCCGCTCGAAAAGACCAGCACCGTGCTGGAACTCGCCGAAGCGGCGATCGCCCAGGGCACGTCCATCGCAGCGCTGGTCGAGAAGCGGACGGGCACAGCGAAAATCGACTACGACCAGCTGTTGCGCGATGGCCGCGTGCTGGCCCCGGTCGACCATCCGGAACCGGCGCGCTTCCTGGTCACCGGCACGGGCCTGACCCATACCGGAAGTGCCGCCGCACGCGACAAGATGCATGTGCTGACCCATGGCGAGGATGCCGAGGAATCGGATTCGCTGAAGATCTTCCGCATGGGTCTGGAGGGCGGCAAGCCCGCCGCCGGGCAGATCGGAATCCAGCCCGAATGGTTCTTCAAGGGCGTCGGCACCTGTGTCGTGCCGCCAGGTGCGCCGCTGCCGATGCCGGCATTCGCGCTCGCCGGGGCCGAAGAAGCCGAGATCGTCGGCCTCTATCTCAATGGGCCGGATGGCCGCCCCTACCGCATCGGCTATGCGCTCGGAAACGAATATTCCGACCATGTGACGGAGGCCGAGAATTACCTCTATCTCGCCCATTCCAAGTTGCGCTCCTGCTCGATCGGGCCGGAGCTGCTGATCGGCGGCCTGCCCGACGAAGTGCGCGGCCATTCGCGCATCCTGCGCGACGGCACCGTCATCTGGGAGCAGGAGTTCCTGTCGGGCGAGGCGCACATGTCGCACTCGATCGCCAATCTAGAACACTTCCATTTCCGCTACCCGATGCACCGCAGGGCGGGCGACCTGCATGCCTATTTCTTCGGGGCGGCGGTAATGAGCTACGCCTCCGGCGTCAAGACGGCTTCCGGCGACGAATATGAAATCCAGGCACAGGCATTCGGCAAGCCACTGCGCAACCGGATGGTGTCGGTGCCGGACGAGGGACTGGTCGCGGTCACCCAGCTGTGACGGCAAAAGTCCGGAAACTGCGGTCCACCAGAATGACAATGGGAGATTGAAAATGGGACTGAAAAAACTGTTTCTAAGAATGGCAACGATCGGGCTCAGCATCGGCCTGATGACATCGGCGGCGCTCGCCGCGAACCTGCGGGTTCTGGCCTGGGACGGCTACGCCGACCCGGACTGGGTGAAAGACTTCACCGCTGCGACCGGCATCGGCGTCGATATCGTCTTCATCGGCAGCGACGACGAGATCTGGGCCAAGATCAAGGGCAGCGAAGGCCAGGACTTCGATGTTTTCGCGGTCAACACCGCCCAGCTGCAGCGCTATATCAAGGCCGACCTGGTGTCGCCGATCGACGTCACCAAGCTCGCCAACCAGAAGGAAGTGCTGCCGCGCTTCCGCGATCTGACCGCGGTGAGCGGCGTCACCAAGGACGGCAAGGTCTATGGCATTCCGTTCTGCTTCGACTCCATCGGCCTGATCTACGACACCGACAAGGTCAAGCCGGCGCCGGCCTCGATGTCGGTCCTGTGGGACCCGGCATACAAGGGCAAGGTTCTGGCCTACGACAATGGCGAGCACAATTTCTCGTTCACCGCACTGACGCTCGGCTACAAGGATCCGTTCAACCTCAACGAAGAGCAGATGGCGACGGTCAAGGCCAAGCTGGTCGAACTGAAGCGCAACGTGCTGAGCTTCTACACCACCGCCGACGAGGCGCAGCAGATCTACCAGAACAATGATGTGGCCCTGATCTGGGCCAATTACGGACAGCAGCAGGTCAAGGCGCTCCAGAAGATCGGCGCCCATGTCGCCTACGTCAATCCAAGCGAGGGCGCGCTCGCCTGGCTCGACAACTGGGTCATTTCCAAGGGCGTCCGCGACAATGCGGCGGCCGAGAAATGGATCGACTTCATGCTGAGCAAGAAGGTCAGCGGCGAGCTTTCCGAGCGCACCGGCTTCGGCAACACGGTGACGGAAACCGGCAGCGCAGGCGGCAACGACAAGCTGGTCTGGCTCAACAATGTCGAGGACCCGCTCAAGCGTTCGGACATGTGGAACGAGGTCAAGGCGACGCCCTGATCTTTCCGCCCCATGCCTTCGAAGGACCCGGCGGTCCGGAGTTCCGGACCGCCGAAGCGTATGCGAGAGTATTTCATGAACCAGAACGCCGACCTGCTGACGCTGCGGTCCGTCTCGAAATCCTACGGCACGGTCCCCGTGCTGCACGACATCGACCTGTCGATCCGGGACGGTGAGTTCCTCACCGTTCTCGGGCCGTCCGGCTCCGGCAAGACAACGGTGCTGCGGCTGATCGGCGGGCTGGAGCCGCTGACATCTGGCGAGATCCGTCTGGACGGCCAGGACATCAGCCGCATGCCGATCAACCGGCGGCCGTTCAACACCGTGTTTCAGGACTACGCGCTGTTTCCGCATCTGACCGTTTCAGGCAATGTCGGCTACGGGCTTTCGGTTCGCCATATCCAGCGCAAAGAGATCGCGCGCCGTGTCGCGGAGGCGCTGGACCTGGTTCAGCTCGGGCGTTTCGCCGACCGATTTCCGGCACAGCTCTCCGGCGGCCAGCGCCAGCGCGTCGCGCTCGCCCGTGCACTGATCTGCCAGCCGCGCCTGATCCTGCTCGATGAGCCACTGGCCGCACTCGACCTCGAACTGCGCCGGCAGATGCAGGTGTTCCTGAAATCCATCCAGCGCGAAATCAAGACCACCTTCCTGTTCGTCACCCATGACCAGGAAGAAGCCATCGGCATGGCCGACCGGATCTGCGTCATGGAAGCCGGGCATATCCGTCAGCTCGGTACGCCGCACGACCTTTACTACAAGCCGAATTGCGAGTTCGTCGCACGCTTCTTCGGCGAGAACAATCTGATGGCCGGGAAACTCGGACCGGTCCAGGGCGAACTGCGATCGATCGAGACGGCGCTTGGGCGCCTCATCTGCTCGATCAGCAACCAGCCGCATTTGACGGCCGCGGCGGACGGCGCCAGCGCCTACGCGGCGTTCCGTCCCGAGGCCTTACATCTTGCGGGTGCAAAGGACACCGACAACCGCTTTTCCGGCACGATCTCCGACATGGCCTTCGCCGGCTCGTCGACCGTCGCCACCATCACGGCCGGCGCCGACAATGCCGCGCAACGCTTGCGGCTGCGCGTGCCAAGCCGCGTCAACGGCAGCACGCTGAAACCTGGCGAGACGGTGTCGCTTTCGTTTGCGCCGCATGAAGGCCATCTGGTGCTGGCATGAGCGAAGCCGGCTCGACACAGCCTGCGGAAAGACGGCTGTCGCTGCTGGTGACAGTGCTGGCGTTCGCCTTGCCGGTGGCCTTCGTCCTGGTGCCGCTGGCGATCTTCCTCGGCTACAGTTTCTTCAGCGTCGACCAGGGCACGATCGTCTACGGCCTGTCGCTGGGCAACTATGTCAGGTTTTTCACCGATCCGATCTTTCTGCCGGTGTTCTGGAACACCATCGTGCTGTGCGTCTCGGTGGCCATCATCTGCATTCTGCTTGCCTATCCCGCCGCCTATTTCCTGACGACGCTGAAAGGGCGCTGGCGCTATGCCTTGCTGATGCTGCTGCTGGTGCCGTTGCTGATGAGCTACGTCATCAAGATCTATGCGATCCGCAGCATCCTCGGCCTCAACGGCTTTCTCAACAAGGCGCTGGTGGCGGTCGGCATCCTGCAGCAGCCGTCGACGCTTTTCGTGTTCAACATGAACGCCATCCTGCTGACGCTGACCCTGCTCTTGATCCCCTTTGCTATCCTGCCGATCTTCCTGTCGCTGGAGCGGATACCGCAGGTGCTGCTGCGTGCCTCCGACGATCTCGGGGCGAGCGGCTGGCAGACATTCCTGCGCATCACCTTGCCGCTCAGCCTGCCCGGCGTGGCCTCGGCGGCGAGTTTCGTCTTCGTGCTGGCGATCGGCGATTTCCTGACGCCGCAAATGGTCGGCGGGATCAGCGGCTTCACCTTCGGCCGCATTCTCTACAGCCAGTTCGGCACGGCCTATAACTGGCCGTTCGGCGCCGCACTATCGGTGGCGCTGGCGGTCGTGGTGATCGCGGCAATCCTCGTTGGCGAACGCTTCGGGCGAAATCGAGGGACTTCGGTATGACCACCCTGCCCCGGTTGTCCACCGTCCTTCTGGCCGCGATCACGACGCTGGTTGCCGTGCTGCTCTACAGCCCGCTGTTCGTGCCGATCGTGTCGTCGTTTTTCACCATTGCGCGTGGCAATGTCGACTGGTCGTCGCCGACCTTCGCGACCTATGTCGCGCTGGCCGAAAATCACGACATATTGGTCGCCTTGCGTACCACGCTGATCGTCGGTGTGTGCACCGTCATCCTCTCGGTGGTCAGCGGAACGCTGCTGGCGCTCTACTATCACGGCCGCCGCTCCGGGCGGTCGATCCTGCAGTTCATAATCTTCCTGCCGTTCCTGATGCCGCCCATCATCAGCGGTCTGGCGCTGCTGATCTTCTTCCGCGAAATCGGCCTCGAACGCTCGCTGCTGACGATCGTCATCGGGCATACGGTTTTCGTGCTGGCGATCGTCTACCGCACAGTGCTGATGCGGCTGCAGTCGATGAGCCGCACGCTGGTCGAAGCCTCCTACGATCTCGGCGCCACGGGCTGGCAGACGTTCTGGCGCATCATCCTGCCGAACCTGTCGAGCGCGATGGTCGGCGGCGCCATCCTGGCCTTCGCGCTGTCGTTCGACGAGACGATGATCACCATCCTGGTCACCGGCACCCAGAGCACATTGCCGGTCAGGCTGTGGGCGATGATGCGGCTTGGCTTCTCACCCGACATCAATGCGCTGGTGGCGCTGATCCTGATGTTCACCGTGCTGCTCTGCGTGCTTGCCGCCCGCTTTCTCATCCCCAGGCAAGTCGCGACTGAACGGACCTGAGTTACCGGGCAATCGTCATCGGGAGAAGGCGGTTGGGTTGAGGTCGAAGACCCGTCCCGGATTGAGGATGTTTCTGGGGTCGAATGCGGCCTTCAGCCGCCGCATCGTGGCGATTTCGGCGTCACTGCGGACCAGATGCAGCCACTTCTTCTTGTCGAGGCCGATACCATGTTCGGCCGAAACGCCGCCGCCGGCCGCCGCGACGCCGCGATAGACGATGTCGTATGCCGCCGCCGGATCGACCGTGCGAACCTGGTAGTGCAGATTGCCGTCGCCGAGATGGCCGAAGACATAGATGTCGGCGCCGGGGTCGACGGCATGGATGGCGGCGTCCGCCGCTTGCAGGAATGCTCCCATGTGGGCCAGCGGGATGCTGATGTCGACGCCGATCAGACCCTTGATCGAGAACAGGATGCGATTAGCGTCTTCCCGCACGTCCCACAGCGCCCGGAATTCGCGCGGCGACTGCGAGACGACCACATCGTCGATGACACCGTCCTCGACCGCCTGCATCAACACCTCGGCGAAGCGTTCGCCGTCACGTTCCGGCTCGCTGCCCTGGATCTCGGCCAGCACATAGATGGGCGAGCCCGCCGGCAGCGGCGCCGGCATGGCCATGCTGGCGACCATGACGTCATAGAGCGGTGCGAAGTTGACCTCATAAGCAGACAGAAGGGGCCCGAGCTTTTGCCGCAGCAGCCCAAGCAGCGCGATTGCCGCATCGAGCGAGGAGAGCGCGCAAAAGGCGTTGACCTCGGACGCCGGCTTCGGGTGCAGCCTGAGCGCGGCGCGGGTGACGACGCCGAGCGTTCCTTCCGTGCCGATGAAGAGCTGGCTGAGGTCGTAGCCGGAATTGTCCTTGGGCAGCCCCTTGAGCGAGGTCAGAACGCTGCCATCGGCAAGCACGGCTTCCACCCCCAGAACCTGAGCGCGGTACATGCCATAACGCAGCACACGGATGCCGCCGGCGTTGGTGGCGATATTGCCGCCGATCGTCGCGGAGCCGCGTGCGCCGATATCGACGCCGAACATCAGCCCGGCGCCGTCGGCCGCCTCCTGCGCCGCCTGCAGCGTCGCGCCCGCTTCGGCGACGATGCTGGCAGCCTGGCGATCCAGAACGGCGAGGCCGGTCATGCGCTCCAGCGACAGCACCACCTCACCCGGCTGCACACGCGCGGCGCCTGCCAGGCTGGTGCGTCCGCCCTGCACGACAACCGGCTGGCCAAGATCGTTGCATGCGGCGAGTGCCGCCGCGACGCCTTGTGTGTCGCGCGGGCGCAGCACCGCTTCGGGAAGCGTGCCGAGCTTGCCGTCGGGATCGTCGCGATAGCGCTGATCCACATCCGGGCCGGCGAGCACGCCGCCCGCACCCAGCCGGTCGCCGAGCGCAGATAGGAGCTGTTGGATTTCAGGCGACATCGGCCGATCCTATCCATGATCGCCTGCCGGTCAAACGCTCGTCCACACAAAGCGACGTCGTCCGTGTCCGTGGGCAATGCAGAACAGGACAATCGTCCGGTATCGATCACGATGGGATCGTGATCGATACCGGAGAATATGTTGTCTTACTGAAGTTTCGCCTGCAGGGCGTTGACGTCGTCGGTGGTCATTTCGCCGTCGGTCGCTACCTTGCCGTCGACGATCTTCCACAGCCGGAACGGGCCGGTGATGTCGCCATATTTGTCGAAGGCGACCGGGCCGATGACGCCTTCGTAGCGGATCGGCTTGCCGTCCTTGATCAGGCCGAGCGCCTTGGCGAATTCTTCCTTGCCGGCAAAGATCGGCGTGCCCGCGGGATCGACCGCCTTGTACATCGCGTCCTTGATCTTGGCCGGATCCTCCGAACCGGCAATGGCGATGGCCAGACCAACGATGGCGCCGGCGTCATAGGAACGGTCGGCCGCCGGATTGGTCGGTTCGATGCCGGAGAATTCCTTGTAGTTCTTGGTGAAGTACTCCGTCGAAGCCGTCGGGCTGGTGCCGGACGAGGTGCCGTAGGCTTCCTTCAGATAATCCGCGCCGACGGACTCGATGAAATCAGGGCTGTTCATGCCGTCATTGAGCAGGAACTTCTGCACGCCGCCTTGCGAAATCCAGGTGCGGGCAACCGTTGCGCCGTCGACCGGCGTGCTGACGAGATAGAGCCCGTCCGGTTCGCCGGCCATCGCCGCCGTGACTTCCGAGGCATAGCTCGACTGCTTTTCATTGTAGGGCGTGTCGGAGACGATGGTGCCGCCGAGCGCTTTGTAGGCGCGCGAGAATTCGGCCACCATGTTGACGCCGAAATCGTTGTTGACATGGATGATCGACAGCTTCTTGAAACCCTTGTCGATGGCGTATTTGGCGGCGGCGACACCCTGCAGCGCATCCGAGGTGATGGTGCGGAAGAAGATGCCGTTGGTCTTGCCGTCGCGGCCGAGCGCCGTCAGCGTCGGCGAGGAGGACGCGGGCGACACCTGGACGATCTTTGCAGGTGCCGTGACCGAGGTCAGGATCGGGATCGACACCGACGAGATGATGCCGCCGATGATGACCGGGACTTTCTTGACCTGAACCAGCTGGGTGGCGGCGTCGACCGCGATGTTGCCCTGGCTCTGGCTGTCGCGCGTATCGGTGACGAGATCGCAGCCGCGCACACCGCCGGCGTCGTTGATGTCGCGGAAGGCCATCTCGACCGACTTGGCGCCAGCCTGGCCATATTCGCCGGCCGGGCCGGTCAGCTCCATGACGAGGCCGACGGTGATCTTGCAATCCGCGGCCTGTGCCGCACCCGCCATCGTCACGAGAGCAAGTGCCGTGGTGAGTTGAAGTATCGTCTTTGTCATTGTTGTTCCCCTTTCGTTACTCAACTGTATTTGATCTCTGGAGCCTGTTTCAGCATTCCGGCACCTGCAGCCAGGTTTCATGCAGATGTCGCCATTCGACCCCGTTGGGCGCCGATGAACTGGTGGTGAAGACGGCACTCGACTGGCGGCGGCTGTGCTTGCCGCCGCGCAGCTGTGCCTCGACGTAAAGGACGACGATCGTGTCCGCGTCCTGCCAGCCGGGCCGGATGTCCTCGATCGAAATGGCAAAACCGTCGTCGCAAGAGGCGCGGCTCGAGCGGACATGGTCGACGACCGCTTCGCGATCGAGGACCTGCCCGTCCGGTGCCACCATGCTGAGGTCTTCGCCCATGGCGCGTTCGAAGCGGCCGAAGTCCACCGTATTGGCTCGCGCGGCGACGAACCAGTCGACGAAGAAGCGATGCAGGTCGATGACCTCGGCGCTGGCGCGTGAAAACAGGGAGGGTTCGCCGCTCATTTCTTCCCCGCATTGAGGTTGTAGTGCATGATCGAGCCGTGGCGGCCGTGACGGTCGCGCTCCAGCGTGTAGACGTCTCCCTCGAGGCCGGTGCCTTGTGCGATGACGGTAGCAATCCGTGCCCGGTCATCGGCGTCGAGCGCAACGTCCATGATTTTCGCATTGGCCAGCGCATGCGCCTGGTTGCGGGCGCCGACGATGACAGCCGCCACTTGCGGCTGCTCCAGCACCCAGGCGCTGGCGATGGTGGCGATGTCAACGCCGTGGCGGTCGCCAACGGCCTTCAGCGCCTGAAGCAGGTGCTGGAATAGGTCCCAGCCGCCGAAATCGTCGATGATCAGCTTGTATTTGACCAGCGAACGGTTTTCGAGCGGCGTGGCGGGCTCGGCCGCACCGAGCCATTTGTCGCTGAGGAAGCCGCCGGCGACGGAGCCGTAGCAGAGGAAGCTGACGCCGTTCTGTTTTGCCAGTGCCGCCAGGCTGTTGCCCGGCCGCTGATCGAGCACAGAATATTGCAGTTGCTGGCTGACCAGCGGGATGCCGGCGGCGAGGATTTCGGCAAGCCGCGGCGTGTCGAAATTGGTGGTGCCGAGATTGCGCACCTTGCCTTCCAGCCGAAGCTCGTCGAGCCAGCCCATAGCATCGACGTAGCGGGGCTGCGCATAGTCCCACCAGTGGAACTGCACGAGATCGAGCCGCTCGGTCTTGAGCCGCCGTAGCGACTGGTCGACGATCCCCCTGATATAGTCTCGGCTGATGCTGGCCAGCCGTTCGAGGTCGGGCACCAGCTTGGTGTGCACCTTCATCCTGGCCGCGACGTCGAGGCCGCGCTCGCTGGCCAGCCGCAGGCGCGCCGCGCCAATGAGCTCCTCGACACCGGTGTAGATGTCGGCGCAATCATAGGTCCAGATGCCGGCATCGAAGGTGGCGATCAGATCGGCAACTGCTTGGCCGCGGTCGATGGCGCCGTGGCCGCCGGCCAGCTGCCAGCCGCCGCGGATGACGCGCGAGATTGTATAGCCGGGGCCGAGTTCGAAGGACTTGGCGATCATGTCAGGTCATCCTCCTTCGGCAGCGGCACGGCCGTGGTCTCGGCATGGCTGAACCGCCGCTTGGCCACCCTGACGATCCGGAGCCGGCTGGCGCAATTGGGGTCGGGACAAGCGATCTCGGCGTCAGAGGTCATCCAGTCGTTCGCGTGGGTAGGGCGCTGCTTCGCCGCCAGCAGCGGCAGCACGGCGGCGAGCGAATAGATCGAAAACCCCTGCCCTGCCGGCATCGACAGCATCTCGCCCTTGAGCTCGAAATAGTCGCCGGCCTTGGCGCCGCAATAGATCGGTTTGCCCTCAGGAATGACCGCCTCGACGCGAAGGTCGAACAGCTCGAAACTGTCGTCGGCCATTTCAGGCCTCCACCAGGCTGAAAGTGACGTCGCAGGCGCCATTGCGCCGGATCACCCCACATGCGGCGGCGAACTGATCACGCTCTTCGGCGCGCACTTGCGCCACCACGCTGCCGGCGAGCCAGCCGATCGGAAACAGCAGCCGCGCGCCCTGCCCGTAGTAGAGGCCGATGTCGAAGATCGCATTGGGGTTGCCGCCCCACATGCGCGGCGGCACATAGGACAACACGATGTCGCCAGGCTGCGGTGTCAGCGTGGCGTTCTCGGCCGGCAAAGGCCTGGCAAAGGCCTGGCCCTCGAGATCGGCCGCCGGAACCGGACAGGAGATTTCCGGCCCTGTCCACATCGCGTGGATGCCAGGGACGACACGTGGCGTGCCGAGGTACGCCGAGAGGAAGGCGGCGTTCTCCGGCGCCTTCCCAGGCAGCAGGAGCGCAGTCACGGAAAGCTGCGAGCGCGGCTCGGTGATCCTGATGGAGGTCATGTCTGGTCTTTCGCGGCGACAGCCTGCAGCTTGCTGCGCAGGAAGGTGAAGGGTCGGCTGATGTCGGCGACCAGCGATTCACGCGCCGCCTGCGCATCCTGCGTGGACAGCGCCGTGACGATGCGGCGGTGATACTGGGCGGTGTCGACCTCGCCGGCTTCCGAGAAGGCGTAGATGGCGACACGGATGCAGGGGCCCGATTGCAGCCACAGGCTCTCGATCATCGGGATCAGCACGGCCGAGCCGCAGGAGCGGTAGATCTCGAAGTGAAAGCTCTGGTTGAGCGTCACTTCGCGATCGACGTCCTTCTTGTGTTTCAGCGCCCGCATCTCGTCCCATTCGCCGAGAATGGTTTCGATGGTGGCGATCTGGCGCGGACCCATGCGGGCGGCTGCCAGCGCGATCGCCTCGCCCTCGATCAGGATGCGAGCGCGCAAGAGATCGTCGAGGCGCTCCAGCGTGATCGGCGGCACGCGCACCGAGCGGTTGGGCAGCGCCTCCAGCGCCTTTTCCGTGATCAGCCGGCCGAGCGCCTCGCGCACCGGCATGGTCGAGGTGACCAGCGCATCGGCCAGGCCACGGATGGTCAGCACCTGGCTTGGTTCGAACAGGCCGCCAATCAGGGCACGGCGCAGTTCGGAATAGACACGATCCTGCACCGTTTCGCGGCCGACCGGCGCCAGTTGAGCCGCGATCGCCTCGTTGTTCTTTTCGATGGCAGCCTTTTGCATGGAATTCCGTTCTTGGCCGGTTTTCGGCTTGCGGACGAGATTAAAGCCGAATAGCGTGATCAAAGCAAGTGTGATCACAAATCAATAATCAGGAGACGGCAACGATCGTCTTCGGCCAGAGGGTTTGATGAGCGAGGCAACCAGACGGCAAGGGCAAGAAACCCGTGCTCCGGTTCTGACGGCAAGGAACGTCGTCAGGCGGTTCGGCGGCCTCGTCGCCGTCAACGATGTCTCGTTCGACGTCAGGGCTGGAGAAATCCTCGGTCTCATCGGCCCGAACGGCGCCGGCAAGACGACGATGTTCGATCTGCTCGCCGGCAGCATCCTGCCGACCGGCGGCGAGATCCTGCTCAATGGCACGCGCGTCTCCGGGGAAGCCGCGCATCTGCGCATCGGGCGCGGTCTTGGCCGTACCTTCCAGATCCCGCGCCCGCTGCCCAACCTGACGCTGATCGAAAACATCATGCTGGCCGCACAGGGCCAGGCCGGCGAAAAGCTGCTCGCCAATTTCGTCACCCCGTGGCGCGTGGCGGCGCAGGAACGAGCAGCCAGGACAAAGGCGCTCGAACTGCTGGAGCTCGTCACCCTCACCCATCTCGCGCATGAGCCGGCGCGCGTGCTTTCCGGTGGCCAGCGCAAGCTGCTCGAACTCGCCCGCGTCATGATGGCCGATCCGGCGATCATCCTGCTCGACGAACCGGCGGCGGGCGTCAACGCAACGCTGCTCGAAGTCATCATCGACCGCATCCGCGATATCAACGCGCGCGGCATCACCTTCCTCTTGATCGAGCACAACATCGACATGGTGACACGGCTCTGCCATCGCGTCCTGGTCATGGCGAGCGGCCAGTTGCTCAGCGAAGGCACGGCGGAACAAGTCGCCCGCGACCCACGCGTCATCGAGGCCTATCTCGGAGGCGCCGCATGAGCGCGACCGTCCTCGATGTCCGCGATCTCGAAGCCGGCTACGAGCCCGGAGTGCCGATCGTGCGCGGCGCCTCGATCACCGTCGGCAAGGGCGAGATCGTCGTCGTCCTTGGCCCCAACGGCGCCGGCAAGTCGAGCTTCATCAAAGCCATCGCCGGCCTCGTCCCGATCACCGGCGGCACGGTGTTTCTGGACGGCAAGGACATCACCGCCTCGCCGGCCCACACCATGGTGCGGCTCGGCCTGGCGTTCGTACCGCAGACCGAAAACATCTTCCCGCTGATGTCGGTCGAGGACAATCTCAAGGTCGCCTGCGGCATCCTCGAGCGGCGCGAAATCCCCGCCCGCATCGAGGAGATGTATGCGGCCTTCCCCGACCTCGTCCGCCAGCGGCGGACCGCCGCCGGCAACCTTTCAGGCGGACAGCGGCAGATGCTGGCCGTCGCACGGGCGCTGATCGTCCACCCCAAGGTGCTGGTGCTCGACGAACCATCGGCCGGTCTGTCGCCGAAATTCGTCTCGATGGTGTTCGAGATGCTGGCCGGCATCCGCAGATCCGGCGTCACCATCCTTTTGGTCGAACAGAATGCAAAGGCAGCGCTTGCCATCGGCGACCGCGCCTATGTGCTGGTCGAGGGCAAGGACCGGCACGAGGGCGTCGCCTCCGAACTGTGGAACGATCCGGTCGTCGCCGAGCTCTATCTCGGCCAGCGACCCCGTAAGTCCGACACAGGAGGTGGGGGATGAGCCTGCAATTCGTCGTCGACGGACTTTTGACGGGCTCGATGATCGGCTTGGGCGCGATCGGCGTGACGCTCACCTATTCGATCCTGCGCTTCTCGAACTTCGCCCATGGCGATTTCATGGCCTGGGGCACCTATGCGACATTGGCCGTCGTCAGCGCCATCGGCGCGACCTTCGGCAAGGTGGCGCCGATCGCGCCGTTGTCCTTCGGCTGGCCGCTCATTGTCGCGCTGATCGTCGGCATGGCCTTCACCGCCCTCTTGGCGCTGCTGCTCGACAGGGTACTGTTCGCGCGGCTTCGCTCGCAAGGCCAGGCGATCATCGTGGTGATGGCGAGCTTCGGCGCCTCGATGGCGCTGAGAAGCCTGCTCGAATTCACCTTCAGCTCGCGGCCGACTTATTTCAGCCGGGCGATCCAGATCGCCATGCCGGTCGGCTTCGGCATCCGCATCACGCCCGACCAGATCGCCTTGCTGCTGCTGACCGCGGTGCTCGTGCTCGGCGTGCATCTGTTGATGACGCGCACGCAGACCGGACGCTCAATGCAGGCCTTGAGCCAGAACGCGGCGCTAGCCCGCATCGTCGGCATCGACGTCGCCAGCGTGGTGCGCGTCACCTGGGTCATCGGCGGGGCGCTCGCCTGCGTGGCCGGCGTGATGATCGGCATTCTGGTGCAGATCCGCCCGTTCATGGGCTTCGACATGCTGCTGCCGATGTTTGCCGCCGCCATTCTCGGCGGCATCGGCAGCATCCCAGGGGCGGTGCTCGGCGGGATGATCATCGGGCTGGCCGAAGCCGGCGCGGTGCAATTGATCGGCGCCGAATGGCGCGCCGCGATCTCCTTCATCATCCTGATGGCGGTGCTGTTCGTGCGGCCGATCGGCCTGTTTGGTGTGAGGGAACGCTGATGGACCTGCTTGGCTACGGCGCCTTCTTCCTGACCACCGCGCTGATCTTTTCGCTGGTCACGCTGGGGCTCAATTTGCAATGGGGGCTGACCGGCCTGTTCAATGTCGGCCTCGCCGGCTTCGTCGCCATCGGCGCCTATACATCCGCGCTGCTGACGACACCGGACGACGCTGCACGACTCGGCGGCTTCGGCCTGCCGATCCTTGCCGGCTGGGCGGGCGCCATGGTCGTCGGCGGTATCGCCGCGGCGCTTACCGGCATGGCGACGCTGCGGCTCAGGTCCGACTATCTGGCGATCACCACCTTTGGCGTTGCCGTCGTCGTGCAACTGGTCGCGCTTAACGCGCAGAAACTGACCGGCGGCCCATTCGGCATCGGCTTCATCCCGCGCCCCTTCGGCGGCCTTGCCGAAACACCGCTGCTGTTCAACCTGTCGAACCTCGCCGTCGTCTCGGCCGTGACGCTGATCGCCTATCTCGCTTTGGAGCATCTGTCGCGCAGCCCGTGGGGACGCGTGCTGAAGGCACTGCGCGAGGACGAGCGGGCGGCGATCTCACTTGGCAAAAGCGCTCGTTTCTACCGCGTCCAGGCCTTTGCCGTCGGTGGCGCGATCATGGCGCTGGCCGGCGCGCTGCAGGCGCATTTCACCGGCTTCATCGCGCCGGACAATTACCTGCCGATCCTGACCTTCCAGGTCTGGGTGATGCTGATCGTCGGCGGCTCGGGCAGCAATCTCGGCGCCGTCATCGGCAGCATTCTGGTGTGGGCGATATGGGCCGGATCGGGCACGTTGACCAGCGTGCTGTTCCCGCCCGAACAGCAGGCGCGCGCCGCCGCGCTGCAGATCGCCGCCATCGGCGTCATGCTTTGCGTCATCCTGCTGATCCGGCCAAACGGCCTGTTCGGCGACAGGCCGCGGCTGCCATGGTTCGGCAAGCGGGCGAAGATCGCTCAGGCCAAGAGCAGTTCCGGGTCATGAACGCCGTGGTCCGGCAGGAAGCCCATGACGCTTCGCTCTGGCATGCGGTCAGCCGCAATCGCCGCGAGCGGCCGGCGCTGCAAGGCGGAGACGATGTCGATCTCGCCATCGTCGGCGGCGGCTTTTCCGGCCTTTCAACCGCGCTGCACGCCGCCGAGAAAGGCCTTTCCGTCGCCGTTCTCGAAGCCGAAATCATCGCCTGGGGCGCGACGGGCAGGAATGCCGGCTTCGTCGTGCCGAACTTCGCCAAGATGGACCCGGCCGACATACTGGCCCATCTCGGGCCTTCGCGCGGCGAAAGGCTGATCGATTTCGCCGCCGGCAGCGCCGATCTGGTGTTCCGCCTGATCCGGCAGCATGGCATCGACTGCGACGCGGTGCAGAGCGGATGGATCCAGCCGGCGCATTCGCCTGCGGCCTTCGAGAAGGTCAAGTCACGTGCCGGGCAATGGGCACGGCGTGGCCGGCCGGCAGTCACATTGGATCGGCAGGATGTCGAGGCACTGACGGGCGTGCCGGGCTATGCCGGCGGCTGGATGGATCATTCTGGCGGCGTGCTCAATCCGGTTGAGTACGCGCGCGGGCTCGCCGATGCGGCGGAGAAAGCCGGCGCGAATATCTTCGAGCGGACGCGCGTCACTTCGGTCGATCGCATCGCCGATGGTTGGATGCTGAAAACGCCGGCGGGATCGGTGCGCGCCGCCAAGGTGTTGATCGCCACCAACGCCTATGGCTGGTCCCTCGATCCGTCATTGCAGCGAACCTATTTCCCGCTGAAAGTCTTCCAGATCGCGACAGCGCCACTGCCTCGTGAAGTACGCAGCCGGTTGCTTCCCGGCGGGCAAGGCGTCGGCGACACCAGGCGCAATCTGTTCACCTTCCGCTTCGACGCCGAAAACCGGCTGATCAGCGGCGGCATGCATATACTCGGCGCCGGCGCCGACACGCGTGTACCGCAGACGATCTGGCGAAGGCTTGGCCGGCATCTCGGTCTGCCTGACCTGCCACCGCTCGCCTATAGCTGGTCGGGAATGGCCGCGGTCGAACCGGATTTCCTTCCGCATCTGATCGACCTCGGTCCCGGCCTGATCGCCGGTCGTGCCTGCAACGGCCGTGGCATCGCCATGACGACGGCAATGGGCAAGGTGCTGGCCGACTGGGCCTTTGGAACCGACGCCCGCGACCTGCCGCTGCCCTTCGCGCCGCCGGCGCCGATCCCGTTCCACGCCATGCTGCGGCATGCGCCCAACATGTTGCTCGGCTGGAGCATGCTGCGCGACCGGTTGGACAGGACGAGCTAGGCAGTCACTTCACCTTGCCAAGGTTTGCCGACAGAACCGCAGCCGCCATGGCGATGTCCTCTTCTATGAAAATCCGCACAGTGGAACCGCTGCGCTGCTCCAGTGCGGCAACGATCTTGCGATGCGCGTCATTCGGCTGCGGGATGTAGCGATCGGCCTGCATCAGCAGCTTGAGATAAGGCCCGACCCGTCCCCAGAGATCGCGGATCATGTTCAAAAGGATCGGCGCGTCGGCGTGCTGGTAGATGGCGAAGTGGAAGGCCTCGTTCAGCGTCAGCTAGGCCCTGGCGTCGCCGGCCTCGATGGCACGCTGCATGCCGGCAAGGGTCGCCTGTATGTCAGCCAGCCCGCTTTCGCTGATCCTGGTCGCCGCCATCTCGCCCGCCAGCCCCTCGACGGCGATGCGGATGCGCGTCAATTCCTCGAAGGCGGGCGCGGACAGCAAGGGGACGATGACCGAGCGGTTGTTCTGCATCTCCAGAAGCCGCTCGGCGACAAGCCGTTGCAGCGCCTCGCGGATCGGTGTCGTCGAGATGCCGAACGTCTCGGCGAGCTTGCGGATGACCAGTGTCTGGCCCGGGCTGAAGCCACCGGAAATCAGCTCCTGCTTGAGCGCGCCATAGGCGCGGTCATTCAGGGTTTGATGTTCGAGCTTCAGCATGCGTTCGGCCCGCTCACCAGTTCGACAGGGCGCGATCGAGCGTCTCGGCCAGCTGCTCGGCATTGTCCCTGGCAAACGGCAGAGGTGGCCTGATCTTCAGCACATTGCCGCGCGGACCGCTGGACGAGATCAGAACGCCGTCCTCGCGCATGGCTTCGACAACCGCTGATGTCTTGGTGGCAGCCAGAGCCTCGCCGTCCGCTGTCAGCTCGACACCGAAATAAAGGCCGTTGTGCCTGACATCGGCGACCGCGCCATGCCGGCTTTGCAGGGTGCGCAGCAGGTCAGCCGCATAGGCGCCAACATCGCGCGCATTCGCGATCAGCCCCTCGCCTTCGATCACGTCCAGCACGGCGAGGCCGACGGCCGCCGCGACCGGATTGCCGCCGAAAGTGTTGAAGTAGCCGGTGTTCGAGCCGAAGGAGGCGACAAGCCGCGGCCGCACGAGCACGGCGCCCATCGGATGCCCGTCGCCGATCGGCTTGCCCATCGTGACGATGTCCGGCTCGATGCCATAGTTGGCAAAACCCCACATGCCCTGGCCAAGCCGGCCGAAGCCGGACTGAACTTCATCGGCGATGACGATGCCGCCGGCCTTTTTGACTATATCGGCCGCCTCCCGCATCACCGCCGCATCGGGAAAGAAGATGCCGTCGCTGGAAAAGGCCGAGTCGAGAAGCAGCGCTGCCGGCTTGATACCTTTTGCGCGCATGTCCTCGATGGCCGTGGCGACGTTCTTGGCGAAATCATGCGCGGCACGGCCATGGTCGCGGAACGTGTCCGGCGCCGACACGGTCCGATGCTGCGCGGGCACGCCCTTTGCCCCGACCGCCGCGGGTGACAGTTGCGCCGTCGCGATCGTGGCGCCGTGATAGGCGAAATCGGTGATGATCACCCCGGTGCCGCCGCTGGAATTCTGGGCGATGCGGATGGCGAGGTCGTTGGCCTCGCTGCCGGTGCAGGTGAACATGGCGTGGCCGAGATGGGCCGGAACGGTGCCGAGCAGTTTCTCCGCGTAGTCGAGGATGATTTCGCTGAGATAGCGCGTGTGGGTGTTGAGCGTCGCGGCCTGCCCCGACAGCGCCTCGACCACGCGCGGATGGCAGTGCCCGACCGAGGCGACATTGTTGTAGGCATCGAGGAACTTGCGGCCCTGGGCGTCGTAGAGCCACACGCCGCTGCCGCGCACCAGATGGATCGGGTTGCGGTAGAAGGCGCGGTAGGTCGGCCCGAGCAGCCTGGCTCGGCGTTCGAGCAGCGCGCGCTCCGATGCCGTCGCGTCGGCATTTGCAGGATATGGCGAGGACTGGGACACGAGCATCTACTCCGGATTGGAATGGTCGAGGAAATAGCGGCGGGCGTCAGTGGACGAGAGTTCGTCCAGCCGTTCGAGCGAGGCCCACACTTCGGTGGCGAGACGCAGCACATAGTCGCGCTTGGCCGGGAAGCGCTCCGCCTGCCAGCTGGCGATGTTGGCGATGAGCGCAAGACGGGCCCGGATCAGATCGAAGAGAATGCCGATCTCTTCGGCCTCGAGCGGCTGCACGGATTGATAGCCGGCGACGAAGCGCGCGGCCGGCGCCAGCGGATGACCTTCCGCCGGCCAACGGTAGACGGCGCCGATGGCGAGGTCGCAGATCAGCGGCGAATGGATCATGTCACCGAAATCGAGGATGCCGATCACGACTTCCGGCCGCGAAGCATCCATCACCACATTGTAGGAGTTCATGTCGTTGTGGACGATCTGGGCGCGCAGTTTCGGTATGACCGGCGCCGCATGCTCCTCGAAGGAGTCGATTGCGCGCTCGACCATGGCCCGCCGGCCAGCGTCAGGGATATGCGCCATCATCGGTCGCGTCTTGGCGACCTTGCGGATATCCCAAAGCAGGTCGCTGCCGGCGGCCGGATGGAAGAAACCGCGCAGCGCCCGGCCAAGGCGAGCGAGAAAAATACCGAGATTGCGGTCCTGCGCCGCTGACGGGGGTGAGCGCGACAGCAACTGGCCGGGCAGATAGGTGACCAGCCGGATGATGCGCGGCGCCGATCCACCGACGCTGACCGTGAATTGCGCCTCGCCCTCAAGGCTCTTGCGCACCGAGGGAACCGGCAAGGCCGGGTCGACCGCGAGGATGTGGTCGAGCGCCTTGTTCTGGAAGTCGGTGAAGCCGGCCTCTTCCGCCGGATGGGAGATCTTCAGGACGAACTCGCCCTCGCCGTCGGTCTGGATATGGAAGTTGTGGTCGCGTTCGCCAGGCAAAGGACGCGCGGCGCCGGTGAGCCCGTAGTGCCGGCGCAGGATGGCGAGCGCGTCGGTGGTCGAGACGTCAGGCGCGTCCTCGGCGAGTGTTTCGCCGAAAGCATCGGACATCGCGGCGCTCATGACCTGACCTCGGGATCGATGGGTTCGAGGCCGCACCAGTCGGCAATGAACAGGGCGATCGTCTGGGTGACCTTGCGCACCGAGTCGAGATCGACTGCCTCGTCATAGCCATGCGGCATGCGGCAGATCGGGCCGTAGACGATCGCCGGCGTGTCGGCGTAGAGGCCGAAGAAACGCGCATCGGTCGTCGCCGAGGTGACGTGTTCGGTCAGCGGCTCGCCCCAGACGGCGGTGTGGCTGCGGCGCAGCACAGCCTCCATCTTGTCGGCGCCCTCCAGCACATAGCCCTCGGCCATGAAGCCATTGTAGGTGAGGGTCGGCGGGCGATTGGCCGGGTCGGCGCGGGCCGCATCGGCGATGCAAGCCTCGAGCTCGGCTCTCGCATCTTCGAGCTTCTGGCCGGGATAGGTGGCGACGCGCATCTCGAAGACACAGCGCGCCGGAACGCTCGACGTCCACTCGCCGCCTTCGATCTTTCCGAGGTTGAAGCGGATCGGATGCGGGTGGCCGTGGAAATGCTTGTCATCGACCTTGCGCGCGTTCCAGACGATTTCGAGCTGCTTCAGCGCCTGGATGATGACGAAGGCCTTTTCGATGGCATTGGCGCCGGCGGAGAAAGCCCCGGATGCATGCCGCGGATCGCCGTCGACCTCGACCCGGAACCAGATCGGACCGACCTGTGCACGCATCAGTCGCGGTTCCAGCGGTTCGGGAATGAAAGCGGCGTCGGCGCGGTAGCCGCGCTGCAGACAGGCGAGCGCGCCATTGCCGGTGCACTCCTCCTCGACCACCGACTGCAGGTAAACGTTCGCGGCCGGCTGGTAGCCGAGACTGCGCAAGGCGGTCAGCGCATAGCGGCAGGCGGACAGGCCGGCCTTCATGTCGCCGGCGCCGCGGCCATGCATCCAGCCATCTTCGATCGCCGGATCGTAGGGGTCGCGCACCCAGCGGTCGAGCGGCCCCGTCGGCACGACGTCGATATGGCCGTTGAGGATCAGCGAGCGGCCCAATGCGTTTCGCGGCGTATGCGTGGCAACGACATTGAAGGCATCGTCATAGGAGACTGCCACGGGTGAAAAACCCGGCAGGTCGCGAATCGCATCGACATCGACGCGCCACATGTCGACCGCATAGCCATCCGCTTCGTACGCGGCGGCCATAAAGGATTGTGCGGCATGTTCCTCGCCACGCTGTGAGGGAAAACGCACGAGGTCTTGCAGAAACGCGACCTGTCGCGCGAAGCCGTCATCGACCGCGCTGAGAATGGCCTCGTCCGCAACCCGCTTAGGCATCATATTTCACTTTCACTTGTCGGCAAGGCGGCGGCCGACGGCATCGGCTACGAGATCGCTAGGGATTTCGGCACCATCGTACCGGTGACGCCTTACTGCAAGGTCTAGGAACTTCGGCTGCGCGGCACATCGAGCCTTGTCCATGCCACGCAGCCATCCGGCGGCCGATCTGGATAGGTCGACAATCCTGGTGGCGGCGTTGCCGCCGCCGTCAGGGCGCCTGTGTCGTCGGCAGCCGCTCGCGCAACTCGTCGACAAGCACCCTTATGTTTTCGGAATAGTCGATAGGCACGACGACGAGATGCACGCCGCCGCCGGCGAAGGCCTGTTCCAGCGCTGGCCGCAATTCGGCGATCGCGCCAACCCTGGTCCCCTTGGCGCCATAGGCCTCGGCGTATTTCACGAAGTCGGGATTGCCGAAGGTCATGCCAAAGTCCGGAAACTCGTCGACCGCCTGCTTCCAGCGGATCATGCCGTAGGCGTGATCCTCGAGCAGCAGGACGACGAGATTGAGCTCGAGCCTGACGGCGGTCTCCATTTCCTGGCTGTTCATCATGAAGCCACCGTCGCCGCAGATGGCCATGACGCGGCGCTGTGGATAGAGCAGTGCCGCCATCATCGCCGACGGCAAGCCCGCGCCCATGGTGGCCAGCGCATTGTCGAGCAGCAGCGTGTTTGCCATCCGCGTCCGGTAGTTGCGCGCGAACCAGATCTTGTACATGCCATTGTCGAGGGAGAGTATGCCGTCCGCCGGCATCACGGCGCGAACGTCATGCACGATGCGCTGCGGTGTGAAGCGATCTTCGGTAGCGCGCGCGGCGATCCGGCTCAAAATACCCTCACGCAGCGGCAGAAGGGCCTGCGCGTTGGGGATATTGCCCTCGATGCGGTCGGCCAGCAGCGCCAGCGAAGGCCCGAGGTCGCCGACGATTTCGGCCTGTGGGAAATAGACCTGCTCGACATCGGCCGTTTGATAGCCGACATGAATCACCTTCGGCCCCTTCGCCCCCATGATGAAGGGCGGCTTCTCGACCGTGTCGTGACCGATGGTGATGATCAGATCGGCCTGTTCGATGGCCTCGTGCACATAGTCGCGCTCCGAAAGGGCTGCTGTTCCCATATAGAGCTCGGTGCCGCCGGGCACGGTGCCCTTGCCCATCTGCGTGGTGAAATAGGGAATTTGCGTGCGCAACACGAACTGCGCGAGATCGGAGGTCAAGCGCGGCCGCGACGCCGCCGCGCCGAACATCAACAGCGGACGCCTGGCTTCCATGATCATACGGGCGGCGCGATCAAGCGCGCCCGGGCTGGCCAGCGGCAGTTCGACCGGGTGCGTCGGCACCAGTGCGATCGGCTCGCACTCCGCCGCTGCGATGTCTTCCGGCAGTTCCAGATGCACGGGCCCCGGTCGCTCTTCCTGGGCGACACGGAAAGCTTCGCGCACCAGCGACGGGATCATCTTCGGCGAGACGATCTGGCGCGACAGCTTGGTCAGCGGCTTCATCGCCGCGATGATGTCGACGATCTGGAAGCGCGCCTGCCGGGATGACAGGATGCCTTTCTGGCCGGTGATCATGATCATCGGCATCGCGCCGAGCAGCGCATAGGCCGAACCGGTAGAAAGATTGAGCGCACCTGGGCCAAGCGTGGTGATGCAGACTCCGGGCTTGCCGGTCAGCCTGCCATAGGTGGCGGCCATGAAGGCAGCCGCCTGCTCGTGGCGGGTCAGGATCAGCTGGATCGAGGAGCGGCGGATGGATTCGACGATATCGAGATTTTCTTCGCCCGGAATGCCGAAAATCCGTTCGACCCCTTCGTTCTCGAGGGCCGCGACGAACAAATCCGAACCTTTGGTCATAAACCGTCCCTCCCGCAATGCGCTCATTCAGTCGGCCACTTTCATATGGCACTGGAACGCGACGCATATGGCACTGGAACGCGACGCCTCAAAGACCCAGAGCGTGCACTCTTTCATCGGCTTTGCAGAAGCAAGCTGAGGTGTGTCCTTGTTGTCGACGCGTGGCGGCGACGAACTGATCGTCGACCGTGCCGAGGTCAAGGAACATCGGCGCGATCTTAACCGAGAGGCGGACGCTACGGCCAGGCCATCATTTTCGGCAGGGCGGCGGCCAGCGCATCGACGGCAAGCCGCACCTTCAGCGGCAGATGCGGCGTCTGCGGCCAAAGGGCGTGGCAGTCGTAGAGGTACCGCGGCTGGTCCGGCAGCAGCGCGACCAGCGCGCCGGTCTGAATGCGGTCACGCACCAGCCAGTAGGGCAGCCAGGCGACCCCCATGCCCTCGGCAGCCGCGTCGCCTATGGCATCGAGATCGTCGAGCCGCAACCGGCCGGTCGGCATGATCTCCTGCGTCGGTTGCGCCTCGCGCGCAAACAGCCAAGGCTGAACGATCTGGCCGAGCCGGCGGTAGACGATGGCATGATGGTCAGCGAGATCCTCGATCCGCAGGGGTTCGCCGTGACTTTGGAGATAGGCGGGCGCGGCGCACACGACCATATCCTGGCGAGCGACGCGACGGGCGATCACCCCCGCCTTGTCGTCCAGGGTACCGGTGCGAATGGCAAGGTCGTAGCCGTCCTCGGCGAAATCGGCGAAGCGGTCGCTGAGCGACAGGTCGAGTTCCAGCATCGGATATTGCCGCGCCAGCCGCAGCAGCACCGGCGTCACGCAGTGGCGGCCGAAATGCGCCGGCATGGTGACGCGCAGCTTGCCACGCAGCTCCGAGAACTGGTCGGCGGCGAGCGCATCGGCGGCCTCGGCCTCGGCCAGCACCACCCGGCAGCGTTCATAATAGGCGCGTCCGAAGTCGGTCAGGCTCTGCCGGCGTGTGGTCCGGTTGAGCAGCCGCACACCCAGCCGCTCCTCGAGAAACCGGACATGCTTGCCGACCATCGGGCCGGATAGGTCGAGCGCGATCGCCGCCGCCGCGAATGAGCCGAGGTCGACGGCTTTGACGAACACGGCCATGCTCTCAAGCCGATCCATATTCAAAACTCCTGGTTCCTACTGTTCTCCCTTTACAGCCATTTATCCCCGACGAGCCTAGCTTCATAGCTCATTCGGTTCAGATGATTTGGAGTCTCCCGAATGGTACGTGTGGTTCGCTTTCACCAGCATGGTGGTCCCGAGGTTCTGCGCATCGAGGATGTCGAATTGCCCCGGCCGGGTCCGGGCGAAGTTCAAATCCGCGTCAAGGCGCTCGGCCTCAATCGCGCCGAGGCGCTGCTGCGCGCGGGCGCCTATATCGAGACGCCCACCCTGCCTTCCGAGCTTGGCCTGGAGGCGGCGGGTATTATCGAGGCCGTGGGCGAAGGCGTGAACGACTTTGCACCGGGGGACGCGGTCAGTGTCATCCCGCCGCGATCGATGGTTCGCTGGCCAGCTTATGGCGAGGTGGTCACCTATCCCGCCAGGCTCATCGTCAAGCATCCGCCGTCGCTTGACTGGCAAACGGCGGCGGCCGTCTGGATGCAGTATCTCACCGCCTATGGCGCGCTAATCGATATTGCCAGGCTTAGCGGTGGGGATGCCGTTGTCATCACCGCGGCGTCGAGCAGTGTCGGGCTTGCGGCGATCCAGATCGCCAACAGGGTCGGCGCAACCGCGATCGCGGTGACACGGACATCGGTGAAGAAGCAGGCGCTGCTCGACGCCGGCGCGGCACATGTCGTGGTCACGGCCGACGAGAACCTGGCGGCGCGATTGAACGAGATCGCCGGACCGCAAGGTGTGCGCGTCGTCTTCGATGCGATCGGCGGCCCGATCTTCGAGCCGTTGACAGCGGCCATGGCGCGTGGCGGCATCCTGATCGAATATGGTGGCCTCAGCCGCGAGCCGACGCCGTTCCCACTGTCCGCCGTGCTGGGCAAGACACTGACGCTGCGCGGCTACCTCGTCCACGAGATCACCGGCAACCCGACGAAACTGGAGGCCGCCAAGGCGTTTATCCTCGAAGGACTTGGGACTGGGGCTCTAAAGCCGATCATCGACCGGACCTTTTCGTTCGACCAGATCGTCGAGGCGCACCGCTACCTGGAGTCGAACGAGCAGTTCGGCAAGATCGTGGTGACGATCTGAGATCGTGGTGACGATCTGAGATCGTGGTGACGGTTTGAGCAGAGATGGCGAACAAATCAACATTGCCGGCAACATCGCCCTTGAAGGCACGGCTCCGCACTCCTAACTGTCCCGTGCGGGCCGGGCCCCTCTGACACTCGCTTTTGGCGATTGTGATGTCGGACCGCTTTAACGGGCCCGTTTCCACCCTTTTCGGTCAAGCGGGCTCAATCATTTTTGGTTTGGAGCCCCACATGACATCTTCCCTCCTTGGTATGGTTTGCCCCTCCTGCCGCGTCGCGCTCGTGATGAGCGAACGCCAGGGTATCGAGATCGATTACTGCCCGCAGTGCCGCGGCGTCTGGCTTGATCGAGGTGAACTCGACAAGATCATCGAGCGTTCCGGCAGGGAGGCGTCGCCAGCACCGCAGCCGGCAGCATTCTCCCAGCCGCAACAGGGCCAGGGGCGCGATGACGATTATTCCCGCTCGCAGGGCCACCGCTATCCGAAGCGGAAGAAATCATTCTTCGAAGAGTTGTTCGATTGACCGCATGACGCCCGGCACCCGGGCCGGCGTTTGCTGAAACTTCAAAACCGCATCGATAAAGGTCCATCCCGATGATTTCCCGCACAAGCCGATTTGCAGTCCTCTTTGCGGGACTGTTCCTCGCATTCTCCATGGTCGCGATGGATCATGCCGAGGCCCGTCGCGGCGGCAGTTTCGGCAGTCGTGGCATGCGTACGTTCCAATCGGCACCGCCGACCAGAACCGCGCCAGCGCCGACCGCTCCCGTCGAGCGTTCGATGACGCCCAACGCCGGTGTGAACAACGCGACCCGGCAGCCGCAGGCCGGCTTGCAGCGGCCGGGCTTCATGAGTGGCCTCGGTGGAACGATGATGCGCGGCCTGCTGCTAGGCGGCCTGATCGGCCTGCTCGTCGGCCAAGGCTTCGGCGGCCTCGCCGGCATGTTCGGTTTCCTGCTTCAGGCCCTGCTTATCGGTGGCGCAATCATGCTGGCCATCAGGTTCTTCCGCTCGCAATCCGCGCGCGGTCCCGCCCCTGCGCTGGCCGGTGCCGGCAATGCCCAGGCGTCGAGATTTGAAAGCCGCGCAACGGCAGAGCCGCAGGCGAGCACTGCACGCCCTTTCACGATTCCCGGCTTTGGCGGCGGTTCGGGAGGCTCTCCGGACACCGGTTCCGAGGAGATCACGCTGGCCCAGACCGACCTCGACGCATTCCAGCAGTTGCTGACTGATGTGCAGGAAGCATTCGGCCGCGAAGACCATGCCGCTCTGCGCCGCGCAACGACCCCCGAGATGGTGTCCTATCTGTCGGAGGAGTTGGCCGACAATGCCCAGAAAGGTCTTAGGAACGAGGTAACGGACATCACCTTGCTGCAGGCCGACATCGCGGAAAGCTGGCGCGAGGATGACCGCGACTACGCCACGGCCGCATTGCGCTACGAGTCTCGTGACGTGACGCGCGAACGGTCCAGCGGCAAAGTCGTCGAAGGCGACGATGACCACCCGACGGAGACGACCGAGTTGTGGACATTCGTGCGTGAGAATGGCTCGAACTGGAAGCTCTCGGCAATACAACAGGCTTGAGCTGAGTGCGAGCCTCGATACGGCTGCGTGCGGGCGCTCAGCGCACCAACGGACAGCCGCGTGCCGATCTCTCTGGCGTGCCCGGTATCGCGGTCCAGGCTGCTGACAAATACCAGACAATCTTTGCGCATGAATTCCTCCCTCCCCGCCGCCTCTTCGGGCGCGCGGGAGCGGCTGAACTTTCGCCTCTTCGTGCTTGCATCGCAATCCCATATGTGAAAAGAATATTTACAAGAGAAGATTGACGGGAGGAGACGTCGTGCATTCAGGCGCCTTGACGCGTGTTCAAATGGCTGCGCGGAACCTCCTCCCGAACTGGCAGAGCCAGCCATGAACGATTTCGCGCCCACGGTCGGCGTCGCCTCGACGCACCCCGAAAACATGCCGGCGGATCATGCCGCGCTGCCGGTGTGGAATGCCGAAAACTGGTTCTACGAGGACTGGCCGGTCGGCCAGAAGATCCGTTCGCTACGGCGCACGATGGCCGAGGGCGACAGCCATTTGTTCAACACGCTGGTGCTCGACATCCACCCTTATGTGCAGGACCAGATGTTTGCCGAGAGCGAAGGGATTTTCGGCAAGCGGCTGATCGCCGGCGCTTTCGTCTTCTCGGCCGGCCTCGGGCTGGTCGCCACCAATTGCATCAACGCCTTTTCCTATGGCTACGACAAGCTGCGTTTCATAAAGCCTGTCTTCATTGGCGATACGATCTATTCGATCCGCTCCAACCTCGACAAGAAGCCCCGCTACAAGGAGATGGGGCTGATCCGCGCCAGCTATGAGGTGTTCAAGGGCGAAGGCGAGCTCGTTCTCTACTGCGAGCACCTGCAGACGGTGAAGTACCGCAACCCCGTCGACTTTGTCGGCAAGACGGAGAAATAACGATGCCGGCTGCAGCCGAATTGCCGCTCGCCGGCCTTGTCGTCGTCGACATGAGCCAGTTCCTGTCGGGCCCGTACTGCTCGCTCAGACTGCTCGATCTCGGCGCTCGCGTGATCAAGATCGAGCGTCCGGACGGCGGCGACCTGTCGCGCCGGCTCTATCTCAGCGACACCGAGATCGGCGGCGATTCCACCATCTTCCATGCCATCAACCGGGCGAAGGAAAGTCTTGCTATCGACCTCAAGAACGACGCCGATCTCAAGGTGTTGCGCGGGCTGCTGGCCAAGGCCGATGTGCTGATCCAGAATTTCCGACCGGGCGTCATCGAGCGGCTCGGCTTCGACTACCAGGCGGTCCGCAAGATCAATCCGCGGCTGGTCTACGCCTCGATCAGCGGCTATGGCGAGGACGGCCCTTGGGTCAAGCGGCCGGGTCAGGACCTGCTGGCGCAGGCGCGTTCCGGCGTAATGTGGCTGAACGGAGACGAAGACCAGGGGCCGGTGCCGTTCGGTCTTGCCATCGGCGACATGCTGGCCGGTGCTGCCTGCGCGCAAGGCATTCTGGCGGCACTGGTGAGGCGCGGCATCACCGGCCAGGGGAGCCATATCGAGACAAGCCTGCTGGAGGCGCTGGTCGACTTCCAGTTCGAGGTGCTGACCACGCATCTCAATGATGGCCGCCGCTTGCCCAGGCGCTCCAGCTTCCGCAGCGCGCACGCCTATCTGTCGGCGCCTTACGGTGTCTACCCGGCCAAGGACGGCTATCTCGCCATCGCCATGACGCCGATACCCAAGTTGGCCGATCTGCTGTCGCTTAATGAGTTGGCACCCTATCGCGACAAGCCGGCATCCTGGTTCACCGCCCGCGACGACATCAAGGCGATCATCGCGCAGCGGATCGCCACCAAAACCATCGACGAATGGCTTGAAATTCTCGAGCCGGCCGACATCTGGTGCGCCAAGGTGCTGACTTGGCCGGAGATGCTGGCGAGCGAAGGGTTCCAATCGCTCGATATGCTGCAGACGGTGACACGCGAGGACGATGTTTCGATCCTGACCACCAGTTCGCCGCTCCGGGTCGATGGTGTCAGAGCCAAGGTCGACCGGGCGGCACCGCGCATCGGCCAGCACAGCGCTGCAATCCGCGAGGAGTTCGGCCTGTGAGCGTGCCCACACTCAAGGGCATGACCTGGAGCCATCCGCGCGGCTACGACCCGATGGTCGCTTGCTCATCCCTGTGGAAGCAAAAGACCGGCATCACCATCGAATGGGACAAGCGCTCACTGCAGGATTTCGAATCCTTCCCGGTCGAGGAATTGGCGCGTGCCTATGATCTTATCGTCATCGATCATCCGCATGTCGGCCAGATCACAGCGGAGCGCTGCCTCGAGCCGCTGGATGTCGCTGGCCGCGAGGCGGAACTTGCAGCGCTAGCCACGGGCAGCGTGGGCCAGTCCTATCGGAGCTACAACTGGCAAGGGCGGCAATGGGCCTTCCCGATCGACGCGGCCAGCCAGGTCCAGGCGTGGCGGCCGGATGCGCTCGATGCGCCGCCAGCGCGCTGGAGCGATGTGCTCGATCTCGCCCGGCAAGGCCGCGTGTTGTTGCCGCTGCGCCCGCCCCATGTGCTGATGGCGTTCTACACGCTGGCCGGCAATCTCGGCCATGCCTGCACAACCGATCCGTCCCACGATCTGATCGATGTGGAGATCGGCAGCGACGTCTTCGAGGCAATGCGCGAGATTGCGGCGCTGGTCGAGCCGGCCTGTTTCGAGATGGATCCGATTGCCGTCTCGGAGCGCATGGCGGAGGCCGATTCCAGGATCGTCTGCGCGCCGCTGATCTATGGCTATGTCTCCTATGCGGCGGCTGGTTTTCGTCAGAACAGGCTGGCTTTTGCGGACATTCCGGTGATCGGTTCCGCCGGCCCGATCGGTTCGGCGCTCGGTGGCACCGGCATAGCCATTTCAGCCTTTTCCAAGGCCAGGAATGCCGCGATCGACTTCGCCTACTGGGTCGCCAGCGGCGATGTCCAGCGCGGTCCCTATGCCGCCGCCGGCGGCCAGCCCGGCAATGCCGCGGCCTGGGAGGACCAGACCGTCAACGACGCGACTGGCAATTTCTATCGGAATACGCGCGCGACGCTGGAAGGTGCGTGGGTGCGGCCGCGCCATGACGGCTATATGGCGTTCCAGCAAGCGGCGTCCGACCGCATCCTTTTCGGCATGACCTCCGGGCATCAGGCACGGCAGGTCGTTGCCGATCTAAATCGCCTGTTTCGGGAAAGTTCCCCGGCGCCCGGCGCTGCCCGTAAAGCATGAACGAGCCCGCCTAGACAAACCGCCACAGCTTGCGGGCATTCGCGGACAACAGCCCGTCGCGCTCCGCAATGCTGCAGCCGGCAAGCAGCGCATGGGTCGCCGCCACCCAGGTCGACAAGCCGCCACCGAGCGTGCAGACCGGCCAGTCGCTGCCCCAGACGACACGATCCCAGCCGAATGAATTGATGGTGTGCTCGACATAGGGGCGCAGCGTCTCGGCCGTCCAACTGCCGGGATCGGCATAGGCGACGACACCGGAAATCTTGGCCATGATATTCGGGCGCCGCGCGATCTCGCTCATGTGCTCGCGCCACGGATGCTCGGCTCCGCCCTTGATGTCGGGCACGCCACAATGGTCGAGGACGAACTGGACATCGGGCGCCAGGTCAGCAAGCGCGATCGTCTTCGGGATCTGGTGCGGCAGCACGACAAGATCGAAGGTCAGGCCGGTGCCGCCAAGCCGCTTGATGTTGTCGCGAAACAGCGCGCCTTCCGAGAGATCGTCGGGCATGACGTGGAGAACACGGCGGAAGCCTTTGACGAACGGGTTTGCTTGCTGCCGTTCGAGATAGGCCGGAAAATCCGCCTCTTCGGGCCGGCAGGACGCGATCACTCCGGCCAGCATGCTGCCAGGTTGTCGTGACAGAACTTCGACACGAGCGGTCTCGGCCTCGATGTCGGCCGGATCGACATCGACCTCCATGTGCAGCACCCGCTCGACGCCGACGCGCCGCGCTTCCACGGCATATTCCTGATAGGAGAAATCGCGGTTGAGCGCCGGCACGCCTGACAGCCAGGGATAACGCAAGGCTGAACGATCGATGAGATGCAGATGGGTGTCGATGATCATGGCGGGCTCCTCCTCGTGGCTGTTTCAGATCATCTCACGGAGGAATTCTTCATTCAAATAAGAATTCACACCGATGAGCCGACGGCAGAGCCGGCGAGGTGCGACAGCTTTTCACAAGTTGCCAGCAGCAGCTCGATCGTCCGGGTGATGTCGGGTGCCGACGGCGCGTTGACCACGGTGATGTAGGGTATCGATAACGCGGCGATCGCCTTGCCATCGGAACTGCGCACCGGAGCGGACAGGTTGAAGACCCCGGCGGTCTGCATCGAGGCCATCATCTCGTAACCGCGGTCGCGGATCTGGTCGAGCCGGGTGAAGAACTCGGCCGACTGCGCCGTCTTGTCGGTGCTGCGGACGTGTTCCGAGATCATCATCCGACGCTCTTCCGGTGAACGAAAGGCGAGCAGCACATGTCCCGAACCGGTGTCGAACAGGCTGATATGCGAGCCGACCCGGATCGAAATCCCCCAGTAGTTCGGTGCCTCCTGCTGGGCGATGACCACGGCGGAACCGCGATCAAAAACAACGAGTTGGTTGGCCTGCTGCGAAGTCTCGGCCAGCTCGCGCATCAGCGGCGTAGCGTAGGAAACCAGCCGCCGTACCGGAGCGTGCAATTGCGCTAGGCCGAACAGCTTCAGCGTCAGCGAATAGCGGTCGCCGTCGAGCCTAGTGACGTAGCCGCGCCTCACCAGCCGATCGAGCATGCGGTAGAATTCGTTGGGGCTGCGGTCGAGCTTCTTGGCGATTTCGGCCTGCGTCAGGCCACCGTCGACGCCAGCCAGCAGTTCGAGGATATCGAGCCCCTTGTCGAGCGCCGGCGCGCGGTAGCGCTCGTCTTCGCCGTCGTCCATGGCTCGTCCCTCCAGTGAATTTCACCCTTCATATACGCAGGAACACGACTGGCGGAAACAAATTTCGTCTTGACGTATCCGTGAATGTTTTGTTTGTATATGAATGTAGCACTTCTTGTCATCAGACGAGTTGCGGTCGCCGCCGAGGCGGCACCAAGGGAGGATACCAATGAACAGACTGCTTTCCGGCGTGTCCGCCGGCGCATTGATGCTTGCATTAAGTGCAGGCGCTGCCCTTGCCGGCGATCTGCCCGGCAAATTCGAAGGTGTGACTGTCGACGTGAAGCTGATCGGCGGCCAGCAATATGAAAAACTCTACGAGCGCATTCCCGAATGGGAGAAGGCGACCGGCGCCAAGGTCAACATCCTGACCAAGAAGAACGGCTTCGACATCGACAAGGAGCTCAAGTCCGACATCGCTTCGGGCAGCACCAATTGGTGCGTCGGCTGGAACCATTCGTCCTTCGCGCCGCAGTATACGAGCCTCTACACCGACCTCGGCAAATTGCTGCCCAAGGAAGAGATCGACGCCTTCGTGCCTTCGACGATCACTTCGGCAACCATCGACGGCAAGCTGGAGATGCTGCCGCGCGCGCAGTTCGACGTCTCGGCGCTCTACTACCAGAAGAGCCTCTACGAGAACGCCGACAACAAGACCAAGTTCAAGGCGAAATACGGCTATGACCTAGTGCCGCCGGACACCTGGAAGGAAGTCACCGACCAGGCCGAATTCTTCGCCAATCCGCCCAATTTCTACGGCACACAGTTCGCGGGCAAGGAAGAGGCCATCAACGGCCGCTTCTATGAAATGGTCGTCGCCGAAGGTGGCGAATATCTCGACAAGGACGGCAAGCCGGTCTTCAATTCCGAGGCCGGCATCCGGGCGCTCGACTGGTTCGTCAACCTCTACAAGGCGAAGGCCGTGCCTGCCGGAACCACCAACTACCTCTGGGACGATCTCGGCCAGGGCTTTGCTTCCGGCACCGTCGCCATCAACCTCGACTGGCCGGGCTGGGCTGGCTTCTTCAACGATCCGAAATCGTCGAAGGTCGCCGGCAATGTCGGCGTCAAGGTCGCGCCGAAAGGTTCCTCGGGCAAGCGCACCGGCTGGTCCGGTTTCCATGGCTTCTCGGTGACCGAGAACTGCCCCAACAAGGAGGCTGCGGCTTCGCTGGTGTGGTGGCTGACCAACGAGGACAGCCAGAAGCTGGAGGCCGCCGCCGGCCCGCTGCCGACCCGCACCGCGGTCTGGGACTGGGACCTGAAGCAGGCGGAAAGCGATCCCTACAAGAAGGAGGTTCTTACCGCCTTCCAGGAAGAGGCCAAGCACGCCTTTGCCGTGCCGCAGACGCCTGAGTGGATCGAGATTTCCAACGCCGTCTATCCCGAGCTGCAGGCGGCGATTCTCGGCGACAAGACGTCCAAGCAGGCACTGGATGAAGCCGCCGCCAAGGCGACGCAAATCCTCCAGGACGCAGGCAAGCTCTAGTAACGGCTCCCAAGGCTGCCTCCCCCATCAGCATGACATCAGCATGGGGGAGGCGATCGCGCCTTTACCGGGCAAGAGCGCTGGCCGACCTATGGTGATCCTTAGTTGCTCTTGGCTCCGTTGATACTTCAGTTCACCTCAAGGATTCCGATGAAGGGCTTCAAGCCATCCGCGCCATTCCTGCTGCTGCTTCCGGCTGGCATCGTACTGGCGGCGGTCGTCGTCGTGCCGCTGCTTCTGTCGCTCTACTCCAGCTTCACGCCTTTTCGCTTGATCAAGCCCGAAACATTCTACGTCTTCATCGGCTTCAGGAACTATCTCTCGATCCTATCCAACACCGATTTCTGGTGGGCTTTTGGCCGCACGGTGCTGCTGCTGACCATCGCGCTCAATCTCGAAATGCTGCTTGGCCTCGGCCTTGCGATGCTGGTCGAGAAAGCGACACGTGGACAACGCATTCTGCGCACGCTGATGATGTTTCCGATGATGTTCTCGCCGATCCTCGTCGGCTTCCAGTTCAAGTTCATGTTCAACGACAATATCGGCCTCGTGAACAACGCCCTGCAGTCGCTCGGCATCACGCAGGACGCCATACCGTGGCTGATCGAGGGCCATCTCGCCTTCATCGCCATTTCGATCGCCGAGATCTGGTCGTCGACGGCGATCTTCGCCATCCTGATCCTCGCCGGGCTGCTCGCCATGCCCAAGGAGCCGATCGAGGCGGCGCGGGTCGACGGCTGCACGCCGTGGCAAACTTTCCGCTACGTGACGTGGCCGTTCGTCATGCCCTTCGCCTACATCGCCATGACCATCCGTTCGCTCGACGTCGCGCGCGCCTATGACATCGTCAAGATCATGACCGATGGCGGACCGGCGGGCCGCACCGAACTGCTTTGGACGCTGGTCGCGCGCACCGCCTACAGCGACGGGCGCATGGGCATGGCCAACGCCATGGCCTATTTCTCGATCCTGCTCTCGATCGCCTTCACCGTCTATTTCTTCAACAAGCTCGCCGCGGCGCGCACGCAGATCGGTGCTGAGTGGTGAGAATGGACGAGAATTCTTCCGCCCGCCTCAAGCGCCGGCTGTTGGGCATCATCTATCGCATCGGCCTGTTCCTGGCGATGCTGACCATCTGCCTGCCTGGCATGTGGATCGTCCTCTCGTCGCTGCGGCCGGCGGTCGAGATCATGGCCAAGCCACCAGTGTGGATCCCGCGGGAGATTTTATTCGATGCCTATGTCGCGATGTTCTCAGGCATCGGCAAGGGCGGCATCCCTGTTATCGAATATTTCCGCAACTCGCTGATCATCTCGGTGACCTCGACCATCATAGCGGTCGCCATCGGCATGGCCGGCGGCTATGCCTTCGCGCGCTACCGCTTCCGCGGCAAGTCGAGCGTCTTCCTCGGCCTGATGCTGACCCGCACGGTCCCCGGCATCGCGCTGTCGCTGCCGCTGTTCTTCCTCTATGTGCGGCTTGGCATCATCGACACGCATTTCGGGCTGATCCTAGCCTATGTCGCGCTCAACGTGCCGTTCACCATCTGGCTGATCGACGGTTTCTTCCGCCAGGTGCCTAAGGACCTCGCGGAGGCGGCACAGATCGATGGCTGTACGCGCTGGCAAGCCTTCTGGCAGGTCGAATTCCCGCTCGCCGGACCGGGCATCGCGTCGGCCGCGATCTTCGCCTTCCTGACCTGCTGGAACGAGTTCGCGCTGGCCTCGCAGCTGACCCGCTCGGTAAGCGCCAAGACGCTGCCAGTCGGCCTGCTCGATTACACCGCCGAGTTCACCATCGACTGGCGCGGCATGTGCGCGCTGGCCGTGGTGATGATCATTCCGGCGCTCACCCTCACCTACATCGTCCAGAAACACCTTGTCGGCGGCCTGACCTCCGGCGCGGTGAAAGGCTGATCCAATGGCAACCGTTACCCTCACCAAGCTGACCAAGCGCTACGGCAATATCGGGATCGTGCACGGCATCGATCTCGATATCGCCGACCGCGAATTCATCGCGCTGGTCGGCCCATCCGGCTGCGGCAAATCGACGACGCTGCGCATGATCGCCGGACTGGAGGAGATCAGCGCCGGCTCGATCGAGATCGGCGGGCGCGTCGTCAACGATCTGCCGCCGCGCTCGCGCAACATCTCGATGGTGTTCCAGTCCTACGCGCTCTATCCGCATATGACGGTGCGCGAGAATCTCGGCTTCTCCCTGAAGATCGCCGGTGCAGCCAAGGAAGACATGGAGCGTCGCGTCGCCGAGGCCTCTGCCATCCTCGGCCTCGACACGCTGCTCGACCGACGCCCGTCGCAATTGTCGGGTGGCCAGCGCCAGCGCGTCGCCATGGGCCGCGCCATTGTGCGCGACCCCGATGTGTTCCTGTTCGATGAGCCGCTGTCCAACCTCGACGCCAAATTGCGCACGCAGATGCGCACCGAGATCAAGAAGCTGCATGCCAAGGTGCGGTCGACGGTGATCTACGTCACCCACGACCAAGTCGAGGCAATGACGCTTGCCGACCGCATCGTCATCATGCGAGACGGCCATATCGAACAGGTCGGCACGCCCGACGAAGTGTTCCGGCGTCCGGCGACGCGCTTCGTCGCCGGCTTCATCGGCTCACCGCCGATGAACCTGCACGAGGCGACGATCGATGACGGCCAGATGGTTTTCGCCAGCGGCGAAAAATTGCCATTGCCCGGTCAGTTCAAGGCCAATGTCGCGACCGGCGACAAGGTCGTGTTCGGATTGCGGCCGGATGACATCTATCCGACCGGACACGGCATCAGCTCCGGGGGTGCGGCCGACGTCCACCAGATCGAACTGCCGATCACGGTCACCGAACCGCTCGGCAACGAGACGCTGGTGTTCGTCGAATTCAACGGCACCGACTGGGTTTCGCGCATGCTGAACCCGAGGCCATTGAGGCCGGGCGAGCGGGTCGCCATGAGCCTCGACATGTCGCAGGCGCATCTGTTTGCCACCGAGACCGGAAAGACATTGCGGAGCTGATCGGCATGGCCAGAATCGAGAGAGTCGAACTGCGGATGGTGGACCTTGTGCCCAAGGTCAAGCGCACCGACGCGATCCAGAGCTTCGTCAGCCAGGAAACGCCGATCGTCACCATTACCGATTCCGACGGCGCGGTCGGTACCGGCTACAGCTACACGATCGGCACCGGCGGCTCGTCGGTGATGCGGCTCCTCTCCGACCATCTGGTGCCACGCCTGATCGGCCGCGACCCTGACATGATCGAGGCGATCTGGCACGATCTCGAATTCGCCACGCATGCCACCACCATCGGGACGATCACGGCCATCGCCATCGCGGCGATCGATACCGCGCTTTGGGATCTGCGGGCCAAGAAGCAGAACCTGCCGCTATGGAAACTTGCTGGCGGCGCCAAGGACCGCTGCCCGCTCTACACGACCGAAGGCGGGTGGCTGCATATCGAGACGCAGGCACTGGTCGACGACGCGCTGGCCGCCAAGGCCAAGGGCTTTCGCGGCTCGAAAGTGAAGATCGGCAGGCCGCACGGTTCGGAGGATCTTGCCCGCCTTTCGGCGGTGCGCAAGGCGGTCGGCGATGGCTACGAGCTCATGACCGACGCCAATCAGGGTTTCTCGATCGACGAGGCGATCCGGCGCGCCGCGAGGCTGCGCGAGCTCGATCTCGCCTGGATCGAGGAGCCGCTGCCGGCCGACGACATCGATGGGCATGTGCGGCTGTCGAACTCGACGCCGACGCCGATCGCCATTGGAGAGTCGCTCTATTCCATCCGCCATTTCCGCGAATATATGCAGAAAGGCGCCTGTTCGATCGTGCAGGTCGATGTCGGCCGCATCGGCGGCATCACGCCCTGGCTCAAGATTGCCCATGCGGCGGAGGCCTTCGACATTCCGGTCTGTCCGCATTTCCTGATGGAACTGCATGTCAGCCTGACCTGCGCTGTTCAGAACGGCAGATATGTCGAGTACATTCCGCAGCTCGACCAGTTGACCGGCAAGCACATGCGCATCGAAGATGGCCAGGCGCTGGCGCCGGACGAACCGGGCATCGGCATCGACTGGGACTGGGACGCGGTCAAGGCCATGAGCATCGCCGAATTCACCACGGCGATCACGAAATAGGAGACGGGCATGCAGCGGATGGGGATGGTTCTGGGGCTGAAGCCGGAAAAAGTCGAGGAGTATGTCCGCCTGCACGCCGCCGTCTGGCCCGAGGTGCTGACCATGATCTCGGCCTGCAACATCAAGAACTATTCGATCTACCTGAGGCGGCCGGAGAACCTGCTGTTCAGCACCTTCGAGTATCATGGCACCGACTACGCCGCCGACATGGCCAAGATGGCTGCCGACCCCAGGACACAAGAATGGTGGGCGGTCTGCATGCCTTGCCAGGAACCGCTGGCGACGCGCAAGGAAGGCGAATGGTGGGCTGAGATGGACGAGGTCTTCCATCATGACTGAAAGCGGTTTCGACCCTGCCTCGCTCGTCCAATCCTGGCCCAAGCCCTCGAAGCCCCGGCCGATCGTCACTTTCGGCGCCGGGTCGATCGTCGGTGACGCGCATTTCCCCGCCTACCGTAAAGCCGGCTTCCCGGTCGCCGGGCTTTACGATCCCGATCACGCCAAGTCGGAAAAGCTTGCCAGCCAATGGGGCGTGACGGCCTTTCGCACACTTGAAGAAGCGGCCGCCGTCGAGGGTGCGATCTTCGACCTCGCGACGCCGCCCACCCGCCATGCCGATGTGCTGAAAGCATTACCTGACGGCACTGTCGCGCTGATCCAGAAACCGATGGGCGGCAACCTTGCCGAGGCAACCGCAATCCTCGAGATCTGCCGCTCCAAGAAGCTGCAGGCCGCAGTGAATTTCCAGGGGCGCTTCGCACCGATGATGCTGGCGCTGAAGGATGCCATCGCCAAGGGCTGGCTCGGCGAGATCGTCGACTTCGATGCCTGGCTGGCGCTGGCGACACCGTGGGAGCTGTGGGAGTTCCTGCTCAAGGCACCGCGCGTCGAGATCGCCATGCACTCGATCCATTATCTCGACCTGATCCGGCAGCTGCTTGGCGACCCGCGCGGCGTGCACGCCAAGACGCTCGGCCACCCCAACCATGCGGTGGCGCAGACGCGCACCAGCGCCATTCTCGACTATGGCGGCACCGTGCGCTGCGCGCTGTCGATCAACCACGACCACAAGTTCGGTCGCCGGCACCAAGCCTCCGAGTTCCGCATCTGCGGCACCGAGGGCGCGGCCTATCTCAAGCTTGGCCTCAACCTCGACTATCCGCGCGGCGAAGCGGAGGTGCTGGAGATCTACCCGAAAGGCGGGACGGATTGGGTCGCGGTGCCATTGGCCGGAGCATGGTTCCCCGACGCCTTCGTCGGCCGCATGGCCAATGTCCAGCGCTATGCAGCGGGCGAGGACGCAACGCTGATCAGCCCGGTCGAAGATGCCTGGAGCACGATGGCGCTGGTCGAGGCCGCGTATCAGTCGAGTGCGGCACCGGCGACGCCGATCGCGGAAAGGCCCTGATGGAACAGATCCAGTATTTCGAGGATTATGAGATCGGCTCGTCCCGCCTTACCAGCGGCCGCACCATCACCGAAACCGACTTCATCGTCCATGCCGGCCACACCGGCGATTTCTTCCCGCATCATATGGACGCGGAGTTCATGAAGACGACGCCGTTCGGCCAGCGCATCGCCCACGGCACGCTGGTGTTCTCGGTCGGCATCGGGCTGACGGCAACCATCGTCAACCCTGTCGCCTTTTCCTACGGCTATGACCGGCTGCGCTTCATCAAGCCGGTGTTCATCGGCGACACGATCCGCACGCGCACCACCATCGCGGCCAAGGAAGATGATCCAAAGCGGCCAGATTCAGGACGGGTGATCGAGCGCTGCGAGGTGATCAACCAGCGCGGCGAAGTGGTGCTCGCCGCCGACCACATCTACATCGTCGAACGCAGGCCCGCGCGGGACTGAGACTCTCGAATCAAGCCAGAGTGCCAGATCGAGATCGCTGCATTCATGCCAGACCTCGATCCGAGCGCGCCGGAACTCGCTGAAGCGCGGCACCTCTTTCCAAAGCGGCTTCGCGACGGAGCCGATAACGGCCACCGCGCGCCGCATGTCAGGCCAACAGTTTCATGAAATTGCGCTTGCGGCCGAAGCGGGCCTTCACATCCGCCAGATACGCGGCATGTTCGGACGCGCCGCGCAGACCAGCCATACGGCCGATCAGGGCCGCCGCTTCGGCATAGGCGCCGTTACCGCCAAACTGGGCCAGTTGGTTGACGCGTTCCGCATAAGTCTTCAGCGCCTCGCGCGGATGCGTGGCTTCACTGACCTGCGCGAGCTTTTCCTTCAGCCCCTCGGAAGCGCCATGTGCGTGCGCGTTCGCCCACGCCAAATCAAACTGCTTCTCCTCAATCAGGATGCTGATGAGCAGATCGGCCGGATAATGCCAAGCGGATGGCTTCTCGCTCGCCAGTCTGGATTGGAGGCGCTCGATTGCTCGATCGCGCGCCTCCCCGCCAGCCGAACTGCACAGCCGTTGATACAGTCCGAGGCTCGGCGCCTTCTCGAATGCGCGCCACAGATGCGCTTCGGCGTCCGCATTGCGACCGGCTTTGGTGAGCAGGTCGGCTGCAAAGACAACGAGCCGCTCGTCGGGCCGATCGTCCTCGAATATCCACAAGCCATCCTCGGCCCAGCGCAAAGCCTCCTCCACGCGTCCCTGCGAAAGACAGAATTCGGCGATCTTCAGATAACTTGGCTGTGAGGACAAATGCTTGGCGCGAAGCGCGATGCGCGCCTCGACGTCACCGTCGCGTTCAGCAAAGAAGTCGAGGATTTCCCGCAGCCTGAAATGGTCGCCGGACAGTACGTGACTTATCCGATTCTTGCCGGCGGTCGCGGGCAGTTCATTCCAGGCCTCGGTGGCAAGGCGGCGGTATTCGGCCAATCCTTCCTCGCCGAGGATATCGCCATAGCGCCCAGCCGCGCCAGCAAAGGTGTCGTAGTCACCGTTCATCTCGCGTGCGAACAGGTCACGCGCCAGGGACAAGGGTTCGCAAGTCGCCTCCAAGGCAGCGTTGCAGTGAATTTCGCATGCCCGGTCGAGAAGTGGGGCGCAACGGCCGTCGGAATCGTCCATGTCCTCAATGGCGCCCTCGATCCGATCGATGGCTCGCATAGCGAGCCGCATGACGACGCCCGCATGCTTGCTCGAGACCGAGGCGATCACATCGAGCGCCTCGTCCACGCCTTGGGCCCAGTCGGGCGCCTCGCGGTAATCTATGAAACCCTTCGTGGCGGTTGCTTCGTCGATCATCTTGCCGAGGCGCGCCTCGATGGTCGCCTCGTCGCCGTCTTGTGTAGCCAGCGTGGTCATTTCCAGCCTACGCAACAGGATAGGATCGCGCTCGACGACATCCATGATCATATCGACAAGCTCCACCTTGTCCTTGCCTTCCAGATGTTCGCGTATACGCGTGAACACATCGATGCTTTGCGCTTCCGTGTCGCCGCCCATCGCATTTGCCGCCAGCGCTGTTGCCACCAAATGCTTGCAATAGCCCCAATCCCCGAAGGCGCGGCAGGAACACGTGCCGTCGACCGACTCTGCACGCCCCATCAGCTCAACGCGATAGTCCTCCGTGCCGGCAACCTGCGCCAGCACGCGCTTCGGCTCGACGGTCAGCAGTTGCACCAGCCCGTCACGCCAGTAGGCCTCGCCGCGCGAGAATACCTTGCTGCCGACAAGGTCGCGCAGGGCGTCGACATCAAAACGGGGTCGACTGTTCTTGCGGTTCATAGTGGCGGCTGGAGCCTCGAGTCAGCCGAGATGAGACGCAGGGCCTCGTCCAACGCAACGGTCGCATGCAGCCGCCACCATGCTCCGGTGTGCCTGTGCCACATGAGGTCGAACCGGGTCTCGGCGAGATGCTCCTCCACATGGTCGAGCCGGGCGAAGGGAGCGTTGAATTCTTCACCGTCATCCGAACGATAGCGCGCGGAGAAACCGTATTTGCTTCCTCGCCACTTGCCGAAAATGTCTAGCGGATGGTCGAGCCGATTCGGCCGGCCGTGGATGAACCGTGGCTTCAGAACATCGGCGATGAAACGCTCGCAGTCGGCGGCGATGGCCAGCTTCTCGCCAGATGAAAGCTCTTTGACCCACACCCGTCGTGTATCCAGCTTCGCCATTGCAATCTTCCCGCGCCCTCTGCCGCCAAGAGCGCTGCGGAGCAGCCCTTAGCCATTTGGCTATCGCCGTTCATGATAATCGACCGATGCGGTGAGGCAATCCTTTCGAACGCAAAACGCCTCCGGATTTGCGGGAACCGCCCGATGGCAAGCGCAATGTGTCTTCTGCCATTCGGCGGCCGCGGGTCTTTCAGCCGCGACCGCTCACGCCAGCCACTCTTTCACCGCCGGGCGGGCGAGAACCGCGCGCATCCGGTCCTCGGCATCGGCGACGGCCAGTGCCATCGGCGCGCGGGTCGCTCCGCAATCGACGCCAATGACGCGGAAGGCCGCTTTCATGCCCGGCAGGACGCCGGTTTCCAGCAGCACCTCGACGAAGTCCCGCGACACCATCTGCAGCACTTTCGCCCGTGCCAAATCGCCGACGCGGATCGCCTGATCTACTGCCACGTACAGCCGGCCGAGCAGATTGTAGGTGGTGCCGATGCCGCCATCGGTGCCGAGCATGCCGGCGGCGGCATAGATCTCGTCGAAGCCGTAGTAGAACAGTTTTTGCGGCTGCCGCTTGCGCAGCAGCGAATATTTGAACAGGTCGGTGGAGGTGTATTTGATGCCGATGACATTGCGCAGATCGAGCAGCCGGACCAGCAGGTTGAGCGGCAGCGGCCGGCCGGTCCGCAAAGGGATTTCGTAGACGATCAGCGGCAGGTCCGTCGCCGCCGCCAGCGCCTGGTAGTAGCCAAAGATCTCCTCGTCGGAGAATGGATAGGAATGCGGCGGCAGCGCCGACAGTGCGTGATAGCCAAGCTTTTGCGCCCGCCGCGCCAAGCGGATGGAATCGCGCAGGTTCGGCATGCCGACATGGGCGATCAGCCTGGTGCCGGTGCCTGCCGCACCGGCGAAGACCACTTCTTGCTGGGCCAGCAATTCATCTACGGTCAGCAGGCCGGATTCGCCGCTGCTGCCGCCGACATAAAGCCCGGTCAGGCCTTGGCGCAGGACATAGTCGGTGATGTTGCGCTGGCGCTGCGGATCGAACTCGCCGGCATCGCTCAGTCCGGTCATCAAGGCGGCATACATGCCCGCCAATTCCTTGGTCATTTGGGGATCCTCGGTCTTTCCAGGAGAGTCATTGGGTGGCCTCGCCTGCATGATGGCAGGCGACGAGATGCTGCCCGGAGATGGGCGAGCCGAAATCGCGCACCTGCGGCTCCATCTTGGTGCAGATGTCGCTCGCCAGGGGACAGCGCGGATGGAAATGGCAGCCGGCCGGCGGCTTTGACGGATCGGGCACGCCGCCGCCCAGCACGATACGCCGGCGTGTGCCGCCGGCTTTGGGGTCCGGCACCGGGATCGCGGACAGCAGCGCTCTTGTATAGGGATGCAGCGGACTGCCGAACACCACTGCCGTGGTGCCGATCTCGACGATCCGGCCCAGATACATCACCGCGACGCGGTCGCTGAGATAGCGGATCATCGACAGGTCATGGCCGATGAACAGATAGGTTAGGCCGAGGCGCGCCTTGAGGTCATCGAGCAGATTGACGATCTGCGCCTGGATGGAGACGTCGAGGGCCGAGATCGGCTCGTCGGCGATGATGAACTTCGGATTAGCCGCCAGCGCGCGGGCAATGCCGACGCGCTGGCGCTGGCCGCCGGAGAGCTCGAACGGGTAGCGGTTGCGCAGTATTTCCCGCAAGCCGACCAGCGCCAGCAATTCACTGACGCGGGCGTCGCGCGTCGCCCGGGTGCCGATCTTCTGCGCGCGCAACCCCTCGCCGATGATGCGCCCGACGGTCATGCGTGGATTGAGCGAGCCGAAAGGGTTCTGGAAAACCATCTGCATATCGCGGCGGCGCTGCTTGAGCTGTTCGCCTGTCGCGCCGGCATAGTCCCTGCCCTCGAAGACGATGCTGCCGACGCTCGGGCGTTCGAGACCCAGCACGGCGCGGCCGGTCGTCGACTTGCCGCAGCCGCTTTCACCGACCAGCGCCAGCGTTTCGCCGCGCAGCACCTCGAAGCTGACGCCATCGACCGCATGCACCGCGCCGACCTGCCGCCTGAGAACACCGCGCCGGATGGGGAAATGCACCTTGAGATCGGAAACGACAAGCAGCGGTTCTTGCCTGGGCGCCGCTGCCGGAGCCGCGCCTGGTGCGGCTGCCGGCGCACGCTGCAATCGCGCCACCTGCCGCCAGCGCCAGCAAGCCGTGGCATGGCCGGTGCTAACCGCTTCCAGCGGCGGCTTCTGTTCGCGGCAGCGCGCCTCGGCATGATCGCAGCGCGGCGCGAAGGCACAGAAGGTCGGCGGCAGCGTGACGTTGGGTGGCGCGCCCTTGATCGGCACCAGCCTGGTGTTTGCCGCCGTCAGCGACGGAATCGAATTCAACAGGCCGATCGTGTAGGGATGCGTCGTCGCCGAAAACAGCTCATCGACCGGCGCGCATTCGACGATCGAGCCCGCATACATCACCGCGACGCGGTCGACGAAGCCGGCGACCAGGCTGAGGTCATGGCTGATCCAGATGATCGCCATGCCGAGCTGTTTTTGCAGGCGCACGACCAGCTCGACGATCTGTGCCTGGATGGTGACATCGAGGGCCGTCGTCGGCTCGTCGGCGATCAGGATCGACGGCTTGCAGACCAGCGCCATGGCGATGCCGATGCGCTGCAATTGCCCGCCGGAGAACTGGTGCGGAAAGGCGCGCATGCGTTGCGGCCCGTTGGCGATGCCGACCAGCGCCAGCATGTCGAGCGCCTGGCGCTCCGCCTCGGCCTCATTCAACCCCTGGTGTTCGCGCAGCGCCTCGGTCAGTTGCAGGCCGATGGTCAGCACCGGGTTCAGCGACGACATCGGATCCTGGAAGATCATGGCTATGTCGCGGCCGCGGATCTGGCGCAGTTCGCTGTCAGGCATGGCCAGAAGATCGCAGCCACGAAACAGCGCGCGACCTTGGGTGACGCGGCCGGGCGGCTTGCGGATCAGCCCCATCAGGGTCTGCACGGTGACCGACTTGCCGGAGCCGCTCTCGCCGACGATCGCCAGCGACTCGCCTTCGGCAAGCTCGAAGGAGACGTCGTTGACGGCATAGACGGAATTGCCTTTGGGACCGAACTCGACGCTCAGGCCTTGTACGGAAAGCACTGCTTGCCGCCCGATCCCCTTTGCTGCCCTGCCAACGTCAAGTGTGTCGGTGCCCGTCATTTGGCGCCCCCGCCCATGATGTGCTGCGGGTCGAGCGCGTCACGCAGGCCGTCGCCGACGAAGTTGATGCTGAGCACGGCCATCGCGATCATCGCGCCGGGCGGGATCCACATCCAGGGCTGGCTCTCCAGGATCGACAGTGTGCGGGCATCGCGCAGCATGTTGCCCCAGCTGGCCGCCGGCGCTTGCGCACCGAGGCCAAGGAAGGACAGCGAGGCTTCGAGCAGGATGACGGTGGCGACGTCGAGCGTGATCGCCACCAGGATGGGCCCGAGCACATTGGGCAGGATGTGTTCGAGGATGATGACCGACGGCGAGGTGCCGAGCGAGCGCGCGGCGAGGACGAATTCCTGGTTGCGCAGCGCCAGGATTTCGCCGCGCGTCAGCCGGGCGATGGACGGCCAGCTGAGCAGGCCGATCACCACCATGGTGTTGAAGATACTGGGGCCGACCACTGCGACGAAGGCGATGATGATGACGAGGCGGGGGAAGGTCAGCACCATGTCGATCAGGCCCATCAGCAAGAGGTCGACCTTGCCGCCGAAATAGCCGGCAACGCAGCCGATGAAGATGCCTATTGCCGCTGAGATCGCGACGGCGACGAAGCCGACCGTCAGCGAGATGCGGCCGCCATAGAGGATGCGGGCAAAGATATCGCGGCCGGTACCGTCGGTGCCCAGCCAATGGATGCCGCCCGGCGGCTGGTTGCGGCCGCGCAGGTCGATGTCGTTGGGGCCGTAATGCGCGATCAGCGGTGCCAGCACGCAGGCGAGCACGATGACGGCAAGCATAATCAGTCCGAGCGTCGCCAGACGGTGGTTGAGGAAACGGCGCGCCGCCTCGGCCCACAGGCCGCGCGAGGTGCCGGAGGCAATCGTCATGTCGGCGGCGGTGACTTCAGTCATAGCTCACCCTGGGGTCGAGCACGCTGTAGGCAAGGTCGGTCGCAAGGTTGGCGAGCATGACGATGATGGCGGTGATAAGCACATAGCCCATGATGACCGGGCTATCCCTGTTGACCACCGCATCGATAAACATCAGGCCGATGCCCGGCCATTGGAAGATGGTCTCGATCACCACCGAGCCTCCGAAGAGCGTCGGCAAAGTGAGGCCGAAGACAGTGACCAGCGGGATCAACGCGTTGCGCAGACCGTGGCGCAGCGTGATCGTGCTTGGCCGCAGGCCCTTGGCCTTGGCGGTGCGCATATAGTCCCGGTTCAGCACTTCGAGCATGCCGGCGCGGGCGTAGCGCATGAAGATTGCGGCGCGGAACAAGGCGAGTGCTGCCGCCGGCAGGACCAGGTGCCTGAGATTGTCGAGGAGCGAGAAGCTGTCGCCCGCCGTCGAAATGCCCGACGACGGCAGCCAGCGCAATTCAAGCGCAAAGACGTAGACGAGCAGCAGCCCCATGAAGAAATCCGGAATCGAGACGCCGACAAAGCCGCCCAGCGTCAGCGAATAGTCGGTCAGTTTGTATTGCCTGAGCGCCGAGATCACACCCAGCGTGGTGCCGATGAGGAAGGCGACGAGCAGTGCCACAGCCATCAGTTCCAGCGTCATCGGCAGGCGCTCGCCGATGATCTCGCCGACGCCGCGACCGTTGACGAAGGAGCGGCCGAGATTGCCGTGCAGGATCTGTCCAATCCAGTTGAGGTATTGGATGTAGAGCGGCTGGTCGAGGCCGAGCTCGCCACGTCGCATCGCGATCAGCGCCTCGCTCGATGGCGCCTCCGCCGTGATCATCGCCAGCACGGCATCGCCCGGCATTGCGTGCGCGATGGCGAAGACGATCACGGTGACGCCGAACAGCACCGGGATGCTGAGCAGCAATTTGCGCAGGAGATAGCTGAGCACCGGCCTCTCCTATTGCTGAAGGCGGCTTTTGAGGCGGTTGGTCATGAGGTTCCAGTGCCTCATGACCAACTGATGAGGGCGTCTACGCAGCAGCCTACTCGGCCACTTCCCACTTCTCGACTTCGTTGTAGACCGGGTGGTTGAAGATCACGAGCGGCTGCTCCTTGAAGTGCCGGGCAAGGCCGACGATGCGGTTGTTGAAAGCCAGCGGCCGCACCTCGTTCCACAGCCAGGCCTTGGGCAGCTCCTTGTTGAGGATGCGTGAGGCTTCCTGGTAACTTTCGGCACGCACGGCTCGGTCGGCCGATTCCAGCCCCTTGTTGAACAGTTCGTCGACCTTGGGATTGCAGTAACCCAAGCTGAGTGGCTTGGCGCCGCAGACGACCACCGGCGAACCGAGCGAGGGGTCAAGCCCCATGCCATTGGCGAAAAAGCCCATCTGGAAGCTGCCGTCGGCATAGGTCTGGTTGATCGCCGCCGGATCGAGCAGGCGCGGCTGGATGTTGACGCCGACCGCGGCCAGATAGCTCTGGATGGCGGTGACGGTGTCGACGTTCATCTGGTCGGAATAGTAGTAGATGAAATCGACCGGCTGGCTGCCGTCCCAGCCCGCTTCGGTGAGCAATTGCTTAGCCTTGTCGGGATTGTAGTCGTAGGGCTCGAGGTCCTTGGCGCGCGCCCAATCCTGCGGGAACAGTGTGTTCGACAGTTCGCCGGCGCCCTGCTTGACCGTCTCGATGATGGCCTTTCGGTCGAGGGCGTAAAGCATCGCTTGACGCACCCGTACGTCGGCAAAACGCTTGTTCTCCAGGTTGAACTGCAGGTAGGTCGGCAGGCCGGCGGAGAATTTCGGCAGCACCGTCAGATAGTCGAGCTTCTGCAGCCGGGCGAGCTCGGAGATCGGAACGCCACCGCCCTCAAAGGACATGGCGTCAACCTCCTGCGTCTCGAGCGCGGCGATGATTGGCGGCACGTCCTTGTATATCTGGTAGATGATGCGCTCGAGTTTCGGCGCGCCGAGGAAATAGTCGGGATTGCGGTCGACCTCGACATACTGGTCGCTCTCGTATTTCTTCCAGACGAACGGGCCGGTGCCGACGCGGTTGACCCAGAAAGCGTTGCCTTTGATGTCGCCGGGCGCGACCTTGCCGAGGATGTGTTCGGGAAAGATGCTGATGGCGATAAGCTGCAACTCGACCCAGAGCGGCTTGGCGCTGTCGAGTTCGATCTGGACGGTCGTGTCGTCAAGCGCCTTGACCCCGGCAAGCGAGGAGGCCGAGCCATCCTGGAAAGCCTTGTACCCGGCCACCGCGCCGAGCTTCTGCGCCCAAGGCGAGCCAACCTTGGGATTGGCATAGAGGTTGAGGCTGAACACCACGTCCTTGGCGATGAAGGGCGTTCCGTCATGCCATTTGACGCCGTGGCGAAGGCTGAGGATATACGTCTTGCCGCCATCGGGCGTCTTCCAGCTTTCGGCCAGCATCGGCTGCACGCCATCGCCCGTCCATTTGATGTGGACCAGTCCCTGCAGCACGGTCTCGTCGAGCCGGTGGCCGCACGTGGTGTGCAGCGTTCCCATCTCGATGCAGCCGGTGCGCATGGCGGAACGGAACGTGCCGCCCTCGGCCCTGGCGATCACCGCGGCAAACATCAGCGCCAGCGCCGGCACAAGGCTCATCAGCAGTCGTCTCATGGAATTCTCCTCCCGTTGTTTTTCGCCGCCGAAATCGGGCAATGCCCTGTTCCAGGCCGATTTGCGCGCCAGGCCTCGCCTGTCGCGCCGACCGCCGCGCCGTCGGCCGGCGGCGGCACCCTCCAACCCTTCGGTTCCGCAAGTCCTCGCTTGCGGCGACTGGTCTAATAGCTTAAAAGGTAGACCATGCACAATATGCCGGTTCGAAAAAAATTATCCGATGAAGTCCGCTTCCGCCTGGAGGAGATGATCCGCGACGAGGTCTATCCGGTCGGCGCCTCGCTGCCGTCCGAGCGCGACCTGATGTCGATGTTCGATGTCGGCCGTCCCTCGGTGCGCGAAGCGCTGTTTGCGCTGGAGAAGATGGGGCTGGTGCGCATCAACAGCGGCGAGCGGCCAAAGGTGACGCGGCCGACGCCGAAGAACATGCTGGAGCAGTTGACCGGGACGGCGCATCTGTTGATGGACCAGCCCGACGGCATCGGCCATTTCGAGCAACTGCGACTGTTCCTCGAAGTCTCGACCGCGCGCCATGCCGCCGAGGTGGCGACGCGCGAACAGGTCGATGCGCTTGCGGCGGCACTTGCCGAGAACGAGCGCGCCATCCCGCGCGCCCGCGCCTTCGCCGTCACCGATGTGGCGTTTCACCGGGTGCTGACCGCAATTCCCGGCAACCCGATCTTCCTGGCCGCGCATGAAGCGCTGGTGGAATGGCTGATCAACCAGCGCATCCACATGGCCAACACCGAGGTGGAAAACCGCCGGAGCTTTGCCGGCCACAAAAACGTGTTTGAAGCCATCGAGCGGCACGATCCGGAAGCGGCCGGCCGAGCGATGCGCGAACATCTGGAAAACGCCCGCCGCAAGTTCAACTCGGGCCAGGCGAAACTGGATTAGGCTCGGCAGCCTTCACCCTCGGCTAGCGTCCGTGCTTGACCGCTGGGCCAACGAGCCCGTTGCCCTGATCGACCAACTTCGGCCGCTGGCTCAATCCTTCCTCCCGTAACCGCGTCAGGGCTGCGCGCAAGAGACCCAGCGATTGCTCGCCGTGGGTACACGATCCGCACAGGTGTGAGCCGACCGAGCCACAAGCGCGCCGGGATGCGGCAGTCACGAGAGATCGGCAGTCATACCTGCGCCATTCACCATTATCGGATTGCCAAGACATGGTAGTGTGATTATACCAGTTGATAAGTTGACGACGGGCGATACCGTCGGCCGAGATCAGGAGTAGTGACCAGATGACAACAATTGCGCTGTTCGGTGCCGGCGGAAAAATGGGCTACCGCCTGTCGACCAATTTTCGCGGATCGCCCTACACGATACGCCATGTCGAGGTCAGCGATGCTGGCCGCGAACGGCTGAAAACCGGACTGGGTTTCGATACCGTCAGCACCTACGAGGCGCTCAAGGGCGCCGATGTCGTGATCCTGGCCGTTCCGGACACGCATATCGGCAAGGTGGCGACCAGCATCGAGAGCAAGCTGGCGCCGAGCACGATGGTGGTGGTGCTCGACGCGGCGGCACCTTTCGCCGGTCACCTGCCGAACCGGCCGGACCTCACCTATTTCGTCACCCACCCCTGCCATCCGCCGATCTTCAATGACGAGACCGACATGGCGGCCAAGAAGGATTATTTCGGCGGCGTCAAGGCCAAGCAGCATATTGTCAGCGCCTTGATGCAGGGGCCGGAAGAGGATTACGCCAAGGGCGAGGCGATCGCGAAAATCATCTGGGCGCCGGTCATGCGCTCGCATCGCGTCACCGTCGAACAGATGGCGCTGCTGGAGCCCGGCCTCTCGGAGACGGTGTGCGCCTCGCTGTTGGTGGTCATGAAGGAGGCCGTCGACGAGGTCGTCGCACGCGGCGTCGACAAGCAGGCGGCGCTCGACTTCCTGCTCGGCCATATGAACGTGCTCGGCGCCGTCATCTTCGGCGAGACCAAGGGCGTTTTCTCGGACGCCTGCAACAAGGCGATCGAATTCGGCAAGCCGGTGCTGATGCGTGACGACTGGAAACGCGTGTTCGAGCCGGAAGAGATCGCCGCCAGCATTCAGCGCATCACCTGAAAGAGCGTTCAGTTTTTGCCGCTCATCAGGTACATATCACCTGAATTAGTGATTGACTCATCATACCAGTTAGCTTAGCTGTTAATGGCTTGGATCGACAAGGTTTCGCAGGGAGTACGAAACCTGGCGAGTGGAGGATGGCGGGGAGCAACGATCCGTGGAGGGGAAGCCGGCAAACGGCTCTTTAGCCCGAAAGCGATCCGCCGCCCGCGCTGCCTGACGAATTCGGATGCCGACAGAGGCCTTGGTTGACCAAGGCAATTTTTCAAACGGGAGGACTTCATGAAACTCACACGCAGAATGACGCTTGCGGCTTTCGCCGGCATGCTGGCGCTTGGCACGGCAGTTCCCGCCTACGCGGCGGATCTCATCGCCATCATCACGCCCTCGCACGACAATCCGTTCTTCAAGGCGGAAGCCGTCGGCGCCGGGGCCAAGGCCAAGGAACTCGGCTACGAGGCGCTGGTCCTCGTCCATGACGACGACGCCAACAAGCAGTCCCAGTTGATCGACACCGCGATCGGCCGCGGCGCCAAGGCGATCATCCTCGACAATGCCGGCGCCGACGCCACGGTCGCCGCCGTGCAGAAGGCCAAGGACGCGGGCATTCCGTCCTTCCTGATCGACCGCGAGATCAACGCCACCGGCGTCGCCGTGGCGCAGATCGTCTCCAACAACTACCAGGGCGCCCAACTCGGCGCGCAGGAGTTCGTCAAGCTGATGGGCGAGAAGGGCAATTTCGTCGAACTGGTCGGCAAGGAATCCGATACCAATGCCGGCATTCGCTCCAAGGGCTATCACGACGTCATCGACGACTATCCGGACCTGAAGATGGTCGCCCAGCAGTCGGCCAACTGGAGCCAGACGGAAGCCTATTCCAAGATGGAATCGATCCTGCAGGCCAACCCCGACATCAAGGGCGTCATCTCCGGCAACGACACGATGGCGATGGGCGCCTATGCGGCACTTGCCGCGGCGAACCGCAAGGATGTCATCGTCGTCGGCTTCGACGGATCGAACGACGTGCGTGACTCCATCACCTCCGGCGGCATCAAGGCAACCGTGCTGCAGCCGGCCTTCGCGCAGGCGCAGATGGCGGTCGAGCAGGCCAACGACTTCATCAAGAACAAGAAGTCGCCGGCAAAGGAAAAGCAGCTGATGGACTGCGTTCTGGTCAATGGCGACAATGCCGCCAAACTTGAGACCTTCGCGCTGACCAACTGAGCCAGCGTGATTTGAACAGCGAGGGGCGAATTTCGGTTCGCCCCTCGCCGCCATTTTCCGTGGGCCAACCACCACCATGCTGAACAACAGGCCACTATGCTGAACACCAAGCCGAACTGGCCGATCCTTGCCGTGATGGTCGGCATCAGCCTGACCGCCTGCAAGATACTGCCGACGAAATCGGCAGACGGCGGCAATTCTCCCGCCTTCAATCCGGACAAGACGGTCGAAGAAATATGGGCGGCAAAGGTCGTGCCCTACCTCCGGCAGAAAGCCGGACCATTTCCAGAGGTTCACACCCTGGCGACTACCGATGCCGCGGCGGCCGGCGCCAAATACGGCAATCCGAACAAACAGGCGAACGCGCCGTGGACTTTCGCGGTTCGCCTGGAAGGCAAGATCGTCGCGGCGAACACGCAGTCGCGTGCGGCGACGGCCGACATCGATGTCGACGGCGACGGCAAGGCCGATGCGCGGGTGCAGATTGGACCGGCGGTGCGCGGTACCGCGCTACGCGACAGCCTGGACTTCATCCAGTTCAACGACTTCACCAACCAGATCGACTTCGCCCAGTTCGGTAAGGCGTTCAACAGCTACGCCGACAAGACGGTGCTATCCAAGCTGCCGCGCGAAGCGCTGGAGGGCCGCGGCGCCAAGGTGCTGGGCGCCTATACGCTGGGCAGTGGCCAGGACCTGCCGCTGGTGACGCCGGCGGAGGCAGAGATCGGGCCGAAGCCATGAGCGCGGCCTCGGAGCGCGACATCATCCTGAAGCTGGAGGACGTCTCCAAGGTCTATTCCGGCACCGTTGCGGTCAAGCGCGCCAATTTCGAGGTGCGCAGGGGAGCGGTCAACGTGCTGGTCGGCGAAAACGGTGCCGGCAAATCGACGCTGATGAAGATCATCGCCGGTGTCGAACGACCGACAGTCGGCCGTATTCTGCTGGAGGGCGAAGAGGTGTCCTTCTCGTCGTCCGGCGATGCGGTGAACCGCGGCATCGGCATGGTGTTCCAGGAACTCAACTTGTTCGGCAATATGAGCGTCGCCGAGAACATTTTCGCCACCCGCGAAATCACCAACCGGTTCGGCAAGATCGACCGCAAGGAACAAGAAAACCGCGCGGCGGAATTTCTAGAACGCCTGCAAGCCGGTATACGGCCCGACATGCTGGTCGAGGATCTGCGCATCGGCCAGCAGCAGTTGGTCGAGATCGCCAAGGCGGTTTCTCTCGATGCACGCATCCTGATCATGGACGAACCGACCTCGGCGCTGAGTGCCGCGGAGGTCGAGATCCTGTTCAAGGTGATCGCCGACCTCAAGGCGCGCGGTGTCGCCATCGTCTACATCTCGCACCGGCTCGAGGAGTTGATCCGCATCGGCGACTACATCACCGTGCTGCGCGACGGCCGCATCACCGGCCAGGAAGAGATGAAGAACGTCGACACACAGTGGATCGTTCGCCAGATGATCGGCTCCGACGCCAAGGACTTCGCCAAGGCCGACGGCCATCTTCCGGGCGAGGAGATCTTCCGCGCCGAGGAGATCTGCCTGCCGCGCGCGACCGGCGGGCTTGCCGTCGACCATGTCTCGCTATCATTGCGTGCCGGCGAGATCCTCGGCATCTACGGCCTGATGGGCGCCGGCCGCAGCGAACTGTTCGACTGCATCATGGGCCGCCACGGCCATTCGACGGGCGAGATCTTCATTGGCGGCAAACAGGTCAGGGAGCGCGACACGACGCGGCGCATCCGGCGCGGGCTTGCGCTGATCCCCGAGGATCGCCAGCGCGAAGGGCTGGTGTCGATCCTCTCGGTCGCAAGCAACCTGACGCTGGCCAGCCTGTCGCGATTTGCCCGCCTGTTCCATATCCGTGGCGCCGACGAAAGGCAGGCGGTGACACAGATGGTGCGGGAACTGGCGATCAAGGTCGCCGACCCGGCGCAGGAAGTTTCGTCGCTGTCTGGCGGCAACCAGCAGAAAGTGGTGATCGGCAAGGCGCTGCTCACCGGACCCAAGGTGCTGTTGATGGACGAGCCCAGCCGAGGCATCGATGTCGGCGCCAAGGCAGACGTCTTCCGCACCATGCGCAAACTGTCCCGCGACGGATTGGGGATTTTGTTCGCCACTTCGGATCTCGATGAGGTGATGGCGCTGTCCGACCGCATCGCGGTGATGAGCAACGGAAAACTGACCGGCATGTTCGATCGCGCCGAGGCGACGGAGGCGGTACTCGTAGCCGCGTCGGCGCTTGGCCATGGACCGGCCCCACACACGGAGAGCACCGCCCATGACTGACATACCAGCCAAGGTGGCCGCTCCCTCCGCTTCCAGCGGATCCGTGCTGTTGACGCTGATGAAGCTCAGGACCTTCATCGCGCTCATCGCCGTCCTGATCTTCTTCTCGATCGCGGCGCCGAATTTCCTGTCGACCGCCAATTTGATCCTGATGTCGAAACATGTGGCGCTGAACGCGTTCCTGGCGATGGGCATGACCTTCGTCATCATCACCGGCGGCATCGACCTTTCGGTCGGCTCGATCGTCGGCCTGTGCGGTATGGTGGCCGGCTATCTCGTGCTCAACGGCATCGACTTGCAGATCGGCTACACCATCTATTTCAACGTCTTCGAGATCGCGCTGATCACGCTTGCCGTCGGCATATTGATCGGCGCCGTCAACGGGCTGCTGATCACCAGGCTGAACGTCGCGCCATTCATCGCCACGCTGGGCGTTCTCTATGTCGCGCGCGGCCTGGCGCTCTTGTCGTCCGACGGCCGCACCTTCCCAAACCTCATCGGCAAGCCGGAACTGGGCACCACCGGCTTCGGTTTCCTCGGTGCCGGCCGGTTGCTTGGCCTGCCGGTGGCGATCTGGATCCTGATCGTCGTTGCACTGGGAGCCGCTTATCTCGCCAAGTACACGCCGCTCGGCCGCCATATCTTCGCCGTCGGCGGCAACGAGCGGGCGTCGCGGATTTCGGGCGTCCGTGTCAACATGGTGAAGATGTTCGTCTACATGTTCTCGGGTTTCTGCGCGGCGATCGTCGGCCTGATCATCTCGTCCGAGCTGATGGCCTCGCATCCGGCGACAGGCGAAAGCTTCGAGCTCAACGCCATCGCGGCGGCGGTGCTCGGCGGCACCTCGATGTCGGGCGGCCGCGGCACGATCGGCGGCACCATCGTCGGCGCCTTCGTCATCGGCATTCTTTCGGACGGATTGGTGATGATGGGTGTGAGTTCGTTCTGGCAGATGGTGATCAAGGGTCTCGTCATCATCGTCGCCGTCGTCGTCGACCAGGCGCAGCGACGGCTGCAGAGCCGGGTAACGCTGATGCAGATGGCGAAGGCGGGCTGAGCATGGCGGAGTTGCGTGGAGCGCTGATCGGCTGCGGCTTCTTTGCCGTCAACCAGATGCATGCCTGGCGCGATATAGCCGGCGTCTCGATCGTCGCCATCTGCGACCGTGATCCGGAACGGTTGCGGATCGTCGGCGACCAGTTCGGTATCGCCCGGCGCTATACCGACGCGGCGGAGATGTTTGCCGGCGAAAGCCTCGACTTCGTCGATATCGCCACCACCGCGCCCAGCCATCGTCCGCTTGTCGAGATGGCGGCCGCCCATCGCGTTCCGATGATCTGCCAAAAGCCGTTCGCGCCGACGCTTGCCGACGCCAAGGCGATGGTCAGGGCCTGCGCGGAAGCTGGCGTGCCGCTGATGGTGCATGAAAATTTTCGCTGGCAGTCGCCGATCCAGGCGGTACGCTCCGTGCTCGACAGTGGCGAGATCGGCACGCCCTTTTTCGGGCGCGTCTCCTTTCGCTCGGCCTATGACGTGTTTTCCGGCCAGCCTTATCTAGCGACGGGAAAGCGCTTCATCATCGAGGACCTCGGCATCCACATCCTCGATATCGCCCGCTTCCTGCTGGGCGACGTGTCTGTCATCACCACGCGAACAGTGCGCATCAACCCCGCCATATCAGGCGAGGATGTCGCGACCATGCTGATGGACCACAAGAGCGGGGCGACGTCCGTGGTCGATTGCAGTTACGCCACGAAGCTTGCCACCGAGCCGTTTCCCGAAACGCTGATCGAGATCGACGGTAGCGACGGCACGATCCGGCTGGCACAGGGATACCGGCTCACCGTCACCGGCAAGAGCGGCGCGGCCGTCACCGACGTTTCGCCGCCGCTGCTGCCGTGGGCGTCGCGGCCTTGGCACAACATCCAGGAAAGCGTCGTCGCCATCCAGCAGCATTGGGTAGACTGCCTGGCAAACGGAACCGTGCCGGCGACCTCTGGCGCCGACAATCTCAAGACGTTTGCGCTGGTCGAGGCCGCCTATGCCGGCGCCGCGAGCCGGCAACCGGTGCAGCTCGACACCTTGCTGAAATGACCGCCGACGCCTTCCTGCTTTATGGCACGCGCGAGGTCGAAGCCGAGCCGGTCAGGCTCTGCGCCGGCGCGCTCAGCGCGGACTTCGTCAACGGCAATCTGCGCACCATTCGCCACGGCGGCACCGAAGTGCTGCGCGCCATCGCCTATATCGTGAGGGATCGCGACTGGGGCACTTACGAACCAGTGCTGACGGACCTCTCAATCGACCAGAACGAAGAGGCGTTCTCCGTCAGCTACTCCGCAAGCTGCATTGGACCCGACGGAAGCCGCCTCGGCTTCCGCGCCACCATCAAAGGCTCCGCCGATGGCCGTCTGATCTTCGACGTCAGCGCCCTCCCCGAGAGCGATTTCGAGACCAATCGCTGCGGCTTCTGCATCCTGCACCCGATCGCCGACCTGGCCGGCAGCCCGGTCACGGTAGAGCATACGGACGGCCACGTGGCGGCGACAAAGCTGCCCGAACTGATCGACCCCTGGCAGCCTTTCAAGGATATCCGCGCCATCACCCATCAGGTTCGGCCTGGCGTCACCGCCGAATGCCGGATGGAAGGCGACGTGTTCGAAATGGAGGACCAGCGCAACTGGTCGGATGCGTCCTACAAGACCTATGTACGGCCGCTGGCGCTGCCATGGCCCTATGTGCTGCCTGCCAGTGAACCCAATCGCCAGACGATCAGCCTGCGCATCGCTGGTGCAGGCAAAGCGCCGTCTGCCGCCGTGGCCAGCGAACCGGTCCGCGTTGAACTCGGCGATACCGGACCAAGGCTGCCCGATGTCGGCGTGGTCATCTATCCCGAGAATGTCGAGACGGCACTGGCGAACCTCTCCACGCTGTCGACACTCGCCCCACAACAGCTGCTGTTTCATTACGATCCGACGCGCGGCCACGGGCTCGGCGCTTTGCGGGCTTTCGCCCAGCTCGCAATTGCTTACCCATCTGAAACGACCCTCGAATGCGTCATTGCCTGCGCTGGCGATCTCGACGCCGAGCTGTCGGGCGTCGCCGACCTGGTGCGCCAGGCCGGACTAAAACTCTCGGCCATTGCCGTTTCGCCTTCGGTCGACCGGCAGTCGACGCCGCCGGGCAGCGCTTGGCCGGACTGCCCGCCGCTCGAAGAGGTCTATGCCGCGGCGCGGCGCGCCTTCCCGGACATCCGCCTCGGCGGCGGCATGTTCAGCTATTTCACCGAACTCAACCGCAAGCGTGCCGGCGGACCGGCTCGATTTCGTCACCCATTGCACCTGCCCGATCGTGCACGCCGCCGATGATCTCAGCATCATGCAGTCGCTGGAGGCGCTGCCTTTCATGACCCAAACGGCACGGGCGATCTTCGGGGCAAAGCCCTACCGGATCGGTCCGTCGACGATTGCCATGCGCCAGAACCCCTATGGCGGAGCGACCAAGGCCAACCCGCGGGGACAGCGCATCGCCATGGCCGACAGCGATCCTCGCCATGCCGGCCTTTTCGGAGCCGCGTGGACGATGGGCTATGCCGCGCGCGTCGCACCGGCCGGACTGGAGATGCTGACGCTATCCAGCTTCACCGGGCCGTTCGGCGTGCTGGCGTCATCCGGAGAACCCGTCGCGGAAGGCTCACCCCGTCCGATCTTCACGGCTATCAAGGGGCTTTGCGAGATGGCTGGCCTTGCGCATGTGGCGGCAAGGACGAGCGATGAGACCAGGGTGCTGGCGTTGGCTGGTCGTTCTGCCTCGGGCGAGACTGTCGTGTGGCTGGCGAACCTGACGGCGGACGACGTGCCGGTCGACATTTCAGCTTTTGGCCGAGGTCACCTCGTGATGACGCCTTACGCGATCACCCGGATCGGCTGAAGTTACTTTTCGGAGTTCATCACATAGAGCGCGCGCGAGCGCTCAAGGTGCTTGATCATCGCCTTCTCGGCGCCGTCGGCATCCTTCCTTTCGATGCGGCCGATGATCTCTTCATGCTCGGTGAGCGTGAAGTTTTCCTTGCCGGTCCAGATCAGCATTTCGGTGTGGTATTCCTTCAACCAGCCGAGCATCGCCTCGCTGACGGCGACATAGATCGGGTTGCCGGAAATTGCGGCGATCTGGGTATGGAATTTCATGTCGGCGGATATGAAGGCTTCGGAATCACCGCGAAAGCCGCGCTGTTCGGCAATTGTGGCCCGCAGCCGCTGCACATCCTCGGCGGTGGCCTTTTCGGCGGCCTCCCTGACCATGCCGCGCTCGAAGAAGATGCGTGCGGTCTTCAGGTGCTCCAGCGTGTCCTTCGATGACGACAGGATGATCTTGGCGGCGCCATCGACCTGCTTGATGATCGACTTGGCGGTGAGTTGCAGCACCTTGGCGCGCTCGCCATGCGAGATCGCGACAAGCCCCATATTGCTCAGCGCCTGCATCGCCTCGCGGATCGCCGGCCTGCCGACCTCGAAGCGCTCCATCAGCTCTCGCTCCGACGGCATGTCATCGCCCGGCATCAATTCGCCGCTGGTGATCAGGCGCTTCAGCCGCAAGAAGACCTCGTCGGAAAGCTTGCGCCGGACAATCGGTTCCGAACGGTTCATCGTCGCGAATCACTCCCTTGACCCGGCCCTATCTAACACTGCCGCCACAATTCCCGGAAATTGCCGTCTGTCGATCCGCCCAAGGCTTCCAGGCGGATATGTCTTGCAATACTTATGTACTCATTATACCAGATTTCGAACACCGGTGAACCTTTTTCGAACGCTCGGCCTGAGACAGCAGACCATGATCACCCTCACCTATCGCATCGAAACGCCTGGCAGCATCGAAGCGCTGGCCGCCAAGATCGCCAGCGACCAGTCGACCGGAACCTTCGTCGCACTGCCTGGCGAGACCGAGGAGCTGAAGGCCCGGGTGGCGGCGCGCGTGCTGGCGATACGGCCTCTGCCCGATGCCGAGCGGCCGTCGCTTCCCGATGACGGCAACGGGCCGTTCAAGCGTGCGGATATCGATATCGCCTTTCCGTTCGATGCCATCGGCACCGACCTTTCGGCACTGATGACAATTGCCATCGGCGGCACCTATTCGATCAAGGGCCTAACCGGAATTCGCGTCGTCGACATGAAGCTGCCGGAGGATTTTCGGGGCGCGCATCCCGGCCCACAGTTCGGTGTCGCCGGCAGCCGCCGGCTGACCGGCGTCGCAGACCGCCCGATCATCGGTACCATCGTCAAGCCGGCGCTTGGCCTGCGGCCGCACGAGACGGCGGCAATGGTGGCGGAACTGATCGCTGCAGGCGTTGATTTCATCAAGGACGATGAGAAGCTGATGAGCCCGGCCTATTCGCCGCTGTCGGAACGGGTGAAGGCGATCATGCCGCTCATCCTCGACCACGAGCAGAAGGCCGGCAAGAAGGTGATGTATGCCTTCGGCATCTCGCATGCCGACCCGGACGAGTTGATGCGCAATCATGATCTGGTTGTGAAGGCCGGCGGAAATTGCGCTGTTGTCAACATCAATTCCATCGGCTTCGGTGGCATTGCCTTCCTGAGAAAACGGTCCAGCCTGGTGCTGCACGCCCATCGCAACGGCTGGGACATCCTCACCCGCCACCCCGGCCTCGGCATGGACTTCAAGGTCTGGCAGCAGTTCTGGCGGCTGCTCGGCGTCGACCAGTTCCAGATCAACGGCATCGCCTCGAAATACTGGGAGCCTGACGACTCTTTCGTCGAGTCGTTCAAGGCGGTGACGACGCCGATCTTCTCGCCCGAGGACTGCGCATTGCCAGTGGCGGGCTCCGGCCAGTGGGGCGGCCAGGCCCCCGAAACGTACGAACGAACCGGCCGGACGGTCGACCTCCTCTATCTCTGCGGCGGCGGTATCGTCAGCCATCCGGACGGGCCGGGCGCCGGCGTGCGCGCCGTGCAGCAAGCCTGGCAAGCGGCGGTCGACGGCATTCCACTTGCCGACTTCGCCCTGAACCATCCCGAACTGGCCCGGTCGATCGAAAAATTCGGCGACGGCAAGGCAGCCTGAAGCCATGCAAGACCTGCTTCTCAGCTATTATGGCGACGACCTGACCGGCTCGACCGATGTCATGGAAGCGCTTGAGCTCGGCGGCGTGCCGACCGTGCTGTTCATGCGCCAGCCGGACGAGGCCTTGCTGTCGCGCTTCGCGCATTGCCGGGCGATCGGGCTGGCCGGCACCAGCCGCAGCGAGACGCCGCATTGGATGGACACGCATCTGCGCGAAGCCTTCGCCTGGCTGAAGACGCTCAATGCCGCGATCTGCCATTACAAGGTATGCTCGACTTTCGATTCCAGCCCGACGATCGGCAGCATCGGCCGGGCCATCGAAATCGGCCGCTCGGTGTTCGCGCAAGACAGCGTGCCGCTGCTGGTCGGCGCGCCGCAGCTCAAGCGCTACACCGCCTTCGGCCATCTGTTCGCGGCCTATCGCGACCAATATTTCCGCATCGACCGCCACCCCGTGATGAGCCGTCACCCGACGACGCCGATGGATGAGGCCGATCTGCTAATCCATCTATCGCGGCAGACGGCGCTGAGCTCCGGGCTGGTCGACCTTGCGACGCTGCAGTCCGCGTCGCGGTCGGCGGCATTCGATCGCCTGACCGGGAACGGCACCGCCATCGTGCTTGTCGATGTCGACAATCTGGAAACGCAAGCCCTGGCCGGCAACGAGCTGTGGCGCGTTCGCAAGCCCGGTGGTTCCTTTGTCGTGGGCTCGTCCGGGGTCGAGTACGCGTTGCTGGCCGAATGGGCGTCGAATGGCATCGTCAGCGCCGGACATGGCTTCACGCCGCCGGGCGCCGCCGACCGGATCGCCGTCGTGTCGGGCAGTTGCTCGCCGACCACCGAACGGCAGATCCGGCATGCCCTGACCGATGGTTTCGACGGCATCGAAGTCGATCCGGTCGAACTGGTTTCGCTGGCTTCGGAGCAGGCGATCGCGCGCGCTACGGCAAGCGGCCGTGCCAGTCTGCAAGCCGGGCGCAGCGTCATTCTCTACACCGCGCTTGGCCCTACTGCCGACAGGGGCGCCGAAATCGACCGGCAGGCAGGCGCCCGCCACAGACTTGGCCGCGGCCTCGGAGAAATCCTTCGCAATCTGACGATCGAACAGAGCCTGCGGCGCGTGGTCATTGCGGGCGGTGACACGTCGAGCCACGCCCTCGGCGAGATGGGCATTGATGCCCTGACAATTCGCATGCCGCTGCCCGCTTCGCCGGGTTCCCCGCTTTGCGTTGCCCATTCGCGCATCAAGGCTATCGACGGGCTGGAGGTTGCGCTCAAGGGCGGCCAGGTCGGAACCGATCGCTATTTCTCGGCCATCCGCGATGGCCTCAGCGATTGAAACAGCCAATATTGCGTCCAGGTGTGGCCGGCGGGAACATCTCTACGCGTGAAATACTCCTTGCCGGGTGGAAATCCCGGTAACACCCGGTATCATCTGCGAAAATGCCGAAATCGGGAGGATGCCGGTGCAGACCAAGAAGATCATCAATGACGGCAACCGCGCCGTCGACGAGATGCTGGAAGGCATTCTCGCCGCGCATCCTCGCCATCTCAAAAGCGTGGACGGCAGTCCACGCTCCATCATCGCCCGCGACGGACCGCGCCAAGGCAAGGTCGGCCTCGTGATCGGCGGCGGCTCGGGCCATGAGCCGAGCTTTCTCGGCTTCGTCGGCAAGGGGCTGGCCGACGCGGCGGCCATCGGCAACGTCTTCGCCTCGCCGCCCCCCGACCCGATCCTCGAATGCGCCAAGGCAGTCAGCGGCGGCGCCGGCGTGCTCTTCATGTACGGCAACTATGCAGGCGACGTGATGAATTTCGACATGGCCGCCGAGAAGGCTGCCATGGACGACATCGAGGTGCGCACGGTGCTGAGCACCGACGACGTCGCCTCGGCACCGCGCGACCAGCGGCACGAGAGGCGCGGAGTCGCCGGCAATTTCTTTATCTTCAAGGCGGCCGGCGCCGCCTGCGACCGGATGCTGTCCTTCGACGAATGCGAGCGTATCGCCGGGAAGGCCAACGACCACACTTTCACCATGGGCGTGGCGCTTTCGCCTTGTTCTCTGCCGCAGACCCGCCGGCCGAATTTCGAGATCGGTCCGGACGAGATGGAAATCGGCATGGGCATCCACGGCGAACCAGGTATCGCGCGCGGAAAGCTGAAGACAGCCGACGAGATCACCGACGAGATGCTGGACAGGATCCTCGACGAGATGGCGCCGGCGCGCGGCGACAAGGTCGCGGTACTCGTCAACTCGCTTGGTTCGACACCGCTGATGGAACTCTACATCATGAACCGGCGCGTGAAGCAGAGGCTCGATGATGTCGGTGTGTCCATCCACGCAAGCTGGGTCGGCAATTACTGCACCTCGCTTGAAATGGCGGGTGCCTCTATCACCTTGCATCGGCTGGACGGCGAGTTGCAGACGATGCTGGACCACCCATGCGACTGCGCCATGTTTCGCGCCGGCTAAACCTGCTCTGCGGCAAGGACAAAGACGTGACGACAATCGACACCGCCCGCCTTGCAGGCATGTTCGCAACGATCGCAACCGCCATGTCAGCGGACAAGGACAGGCTGTGCGCGCTTGACGGGGTTATCGGCGACGCCGACCACGGCATCGCGATGGAGCTTGGATTTTCCGCGGCACGCGATGCGGTAGCCATACTTGATATCGGGGCGACCGATCCGACCACCTTGCTCAACACGGCGGCAAAGTCGTTCCTGAACGCCGTCGGTGCCTCCTCCGGTCCACTCTATGCCACCGCGTTCATGCGCGGTGCGGCAGCCGTCAAGGGCAAGACGACGCTTGACGACGCGGACGTGATCGCCCTGTTCCAGGCCATGGCCAAGGGCATTCAGGATCGCGGCAAGGCCGTATCAGGTGAAAAGACGATGATCGATGCATGGGAGCCGGCAGCGCAAGCGGCGGGCGAAGCGCTGACTTCCGGCAAGGATCTGGCGGGCAGTCTCGAGGCCGCCGCGCAGGCGGCAAAGACAGGCGCGGAAGCGACCAAGGGGATGGTCGCCACCAAGGGCCGGGCTTCCCGCCTAGGCGAGCGCTCCATTGGCCATATGGACCCAGGCGCCGCGTCCGCCGTGACCGTGATCGAGGCGATGCGGGTCGCCTTGACCAGATAACTCAGCAGCAGGTCCCTCGCGTCAGCGCTTGGCGTCGAGTTTGTCGACGGCTTCCACGTTTGCGGCGGAGGGGCCGTTCGGATCGAACTCCGAGGCCAGCCACGCGTCGGCGATCGATTTCGCCAGTTCCGGGCCGATGACGCGGGCGCCCATGGTGATGATCTGGGCATTGTTGGACTTGGCGGCGCGCTCGGCGGAATAGGTGTCGTGGGTCAACGCGGCGCGAATGCCCGGCACTTTGTTGGCGGAGATGCTGACGCCAATGCCGGTGCCGCAAAACAGGATGGCCCGGTCGTAGTTGCCGTCCACAATTTCGTGGCCGACCGCGGCGGCGATATCGGCGTAGAATCCGGTTTGGCTGAGATCAACGACCTGCAACTCCGGCTTGGTGGCGAGATGCTTGGCGATGACATCGAGCAGTGGCTTGCCGGCGCTGTCGGCTCCAAGTGCGATCTTCATGGTGATGAACTCCTTCTTGCTTCGAGGTCAGCGCGCTATTGCGGCCGACGCCTTTTTCAGAATGTCGATATAGCCTTCCGCTTGCCACGCCGAGCGGCCGATGAACAGGCCGTCGATATGCGGCTGGCCGATCAGGTCGGCCGCGTTGCCGGGATTGACGCTGCCGCCGTAAAGCACAGGCGGGGCAATCGGCAACCGGTCGGCGGCAACCTTCTTGATCAGCGCCTGCTGCTTGTCGGCATAGTCGGCGCTAGCGGGAATGCCCTTCTCGCCGATCGCCCAGACCGGCTCGTAGGCAAAGAGGATTTCTGCCTTCAGCTGATCGCCGCTCAGCTCCTGCAGCGCGCCGAGAACCTGTGCCGTCAACACCGCCTCGGCGCGGCCGGATTCACGCTCGCCCAGCGTCTCGCCGACGCAAATCAGCGGCACGAAACCGTGCCTGACCGCAGCCGCCGTTTTCAATCCCACGGTCGCATCCGTTTCGCCGAAATGCTCGCGGCGTTCGCTATGGCCGAGTTCGATCAGATCCAGCCCGCAATCTTTCAACATCACCGGCGAGATCTCCCCCGTCCAGGCGCCGGCGTCGGCCCAATGCATGTTCTGGGCGCCGACCTTCACGCGGGTGTTGGCAAGCGCTGCCTTGACTTGCCGCGCGGCGGTGAACGGCGGAATGACAAAGGGCTGTATCGCCTGATCGAAACCCGGCACGAAGGCCGCAAGCGTATCGGCGAACTGCAGCGCCTCCGACAGCGTCTTGTTCATCTTCCAGCTCGTGCCGACCCAATATGGGGTCATTCCTTTCTCCTTCAACGCGTGTTTTCCTGGCCACCAGTGCCGGCGTCGAGCCGGCATTTCACTCAAGCCCGAGGCTTTAGACTGTCGCGGCCACTATCGATGTAGGGCGCCCAGAAATCCACCGACTCGCGGATCATATCGATAACCTGATGGTCGACTGGTTCCCTCTCCCTGAAGGAAAGTTCAAGGCAAATTTCGTTGTCGGTTCCGCCGCCCTGCCGAACCGCATCCAGCAGCTTTTGCGGAACTATGCGGCCGTCCTTGTTGTAGGCGGCAGTGAACGGCCAGTGCCCGCCCTTGTTCATGGAAGACTGCTTGATATGGATGATCGGTGACCGCAATGGAAACGCCTTCGCCCAGGCGTAGGAATCGGTGTCGGCAGGATCGGGCGAGGTGACGTCGCCATGGTCGATATCCACCATCATCTGCATCGGGATGGACAGGTTCGCCGCATCGATGGCGCTTTGCAGCGTGGCGCAGCTTTCGATCGTGTGGCCGAACTCGCGGCCCACCGACATCGGCTCCCAGAACAGGTATGTCAGACCTGCCGCCTTGGCGTGTTCGGCCACCTCGCGCCAGCATTCGAGCGCGATGTCGAATAGCGCCGCCCGCCGTTGCGGATCGTCAAAATCCTTATAGGTGAAGATGGCGAACTGCGTGCCCATGCCTGATGCGCCGAGTTCGGCGGAAATGTCGGCGAATGTCTTGAACCAATCGACATAGTAGCGCCGGACATCCGCGTCCGGGTGGCCGAAATGGTTGAGCCGGCCATAAGGCCCGGTCATGCCGGAGGTGATCCTGACACCGGTCCGCGCCAAGGCGCTGTTGAACATGCGCAGGAATTTGGCAATCGTTGGCGCCGGCCAGCCCGGATTGACGAATTCGTGCGTCAGTTGCACGTCGCGGATGCCGATGCCGTATGCAATCGCGTCGATCAAATCGTCTGGATCGGCGAAGCGGTTGACCAAGGGATTGGTGTTGAGGGAAAGCGTGAAGGCCATCAGTCTGCCGTTGCCATGATGTTACCAAACCAGTCTTCGAACGCCTTCCGCTCGGCTGCATTGATATGCAGGCCGTGTTTGGTGCGGCGTTCCAGTATATCGGCTGATGTGCCGGCCCATTCGGTCTCGACCAGGAATTTCGCCTCCCGTTCATAAAAATCGGGGCCGAAGCGGCGGCCGAGATCCGTCGCGCTTCGTGCGCCGGCGAGCAATTGCCTGGCACGGGTTCCATAGCTTCGAGCGTAGTGCTTCACCAGCGATGGACTGAGCCACAAAAACTCGGAATGCAAGTCGCTCAGGAACTGTTCGAAGTCCGCGTTCGGCATGTCGCCGCCCGGCAAAGGACTATTGGCCGTCCAGGCTTTCTTCATCGCCGGAAAGAACGGCTGGATCTTTTCCAGCGCATGTTCGGACAGCTTGCGGAAGGTGGTGATCTTGCCGCCGAATACCGAAAGCAGGGGCGCGTTACCATTGGAGGCGTCGAGTTCGAAAATATAGTCGCGAGTCACCGCGCTTGGGTTGTCGGCATTGTCGTCATAGAGCGGACGCACGCCGGAGAAACTGTGGACCACGTCCTGAGGTGTGAGCTGCCGCTTGAAATAGCGATTGACCACCTTGATCAGGTAATCGACTTCGCTGGCCTCGGCCGCCACTTCCTCGGGCCTGCCTTCGTAGGGAATGTCGGTCGTGCCGATCAGCGCCAGATCGTTCTCATAGGGGTTGACGAAGATCACCCGCTTGTCGCTGTTCTGGATGAGATAGGCCTGCCGTCCCTCCCAGAACTTGGGCACGACGATATGGCTGCCTTTCACCAAGCGAACATTGCGCGTGGAATTCTGGCCGGCGACGCGGCTGACAATGTCGTTGACCCATGGCCCCGCCGCGTTGATCAGTGCCCGCGCCCGGACTTTCGTGACCGCACCCGTACGGCCATCCTGCATGTCGATCGACCACAATCCGTCTTCACGGCGCGCCGCGATACAGGCTGTGCGCGTGAGCACCCTTGCGCCGCGCTGCCTGGCGTCCAGGGCGTTGAGCAGCACCAGGCGCGCATCGTCGACCCAGCAGTCTGAATATTCGAAGCCGCGCTTGAATTCGTCCTTGATCGGCGCGCCTTCCGGCGACGTTCTCAGATCAAGCGTCCTGGTTCCCGGCAGCCGCTTGCGGCCGCCGAGGTGGTCGTAAAGAAAAAGCCCGAGCCGGACCAGCCAGGCCGGCCTGTCTTGCGGGCTGTGCGGAAGAACGAAGCGCATGGGCCAGATGATGTGCGGCGCCGCCTCGAGCAGCACCTCGCGTTCGATCAACGCTTCGCGAACCAGCCTGAATTCATAATACTCCAGGTAGCGCAGGCCGCCATGCACCAGCTTGCCGGAGCGCGAGCTGGTGCCTTGAGCGAGATCGTCCTTCTCGCACAGGATGACGGACAGCCCGCGACCTGCCGCGTCACGCGCTATGCCGGCCCCATTGACGCCGCCGCCGATCACGAAGAGATCGACGACATTTGTTGTATTGCTCAAGATCTTGCTCCTGTGCGGTGCGCCATGCCCTTCCACACCGGCCGAAGCGCCCGGTGCGCCGCAACGAAGGAAGGGAAGAGCGCATCGTAAGTTTGCGAAAGCGCCTCGTCATAGGCATCGCAGTCGCCGAGAAGCGGCGTCACCCACTCGGCGGCGCAGTCTTCCATCGATCCATAGACGCCGAGGCCGACCGCGGCCATCATCGCGGCGCCTGCCGCGCCGGCTTCCTGGCGGCTGCTGGTGCGTACTTGCGCCCTTGTCGCCGCCGCGATGATGCGGCGTAGGGACGGGCTGCGCGCGGCGCCGCCCGACAGCCGTATCTCGCCCGGCACGGTGCCCATCGCCTGGTAGCAATCGCGTGCGGCGAAGGCCAACCCTTCGAGCACGGCGCGCGCCAGGTCGCCGAAGCCGTGCTTGACTGAAAGGCCGATGAAGCCGGCGCGGGCGTCGGGGTCGACGAACGGCCCTCTTTCGCCGGCCAACGAGATGTAAGGCTGGTAAATCAGCGATCCCGGCTCCGATGCTTCCACCCACACATCGAGGGCCTTCAGCAACTCGTCATGAGAAGGCTTCCCGCCAGCCGTGGCGAGCACGTCGCGCGCAAGGCCAAGCAGCCAGTCGATGTTGAGCGTCGCCGCCATGTTGGACTGCAGTTGCGCATAGCCGCCCGGGACAGGCATGGCGATCGTGTAGCCGGACCCATCGTCGTTCAGAATGACATCGTCGGGAGTGGCCGCGAAGCGCGTGTGTATGCCGGTCGAGCCGATGACCGTGCAGCCGACATTGCCTGAGGGATCATAGAGGCCGGCTCCGAGAGCCGTCATGACCATATCCACGTACCCCAGCACAACCGGCGTGCCCTCGAGCAGGCCGGTCTCAGCTGCCGCCGGCCGAGACAGCGGATGATGGTCCGTGGTGCCTTCGAGCATGGGAGGCAACAGGCGGCGATGCGTCGTCAGATCCAGTATGTCGAGGGCTTCGTCGGAATAGGTGCGCGACCGAAAATCGCCGAAGGTGAAGGTTCCTTCGGACGGGTCGGTGGCGCGTTCGCCCGTCATCTTGAAGTAGAGCCAATCCTTGCAATGCAGTGCGGTCGCCGCCCGCTCCAGCATGTCCGGACTGTTCTTTTTCATGAAGGCCAACTGGGCACCCTGCTGACAGGAATTAAGCCCCGTGCCGGTGAGCTCGAACCGTTTGCGATCCCGGGGATCGGCGCGCATCTCGTCCACCAGATGTCCGGCGCGGGCATCGAGCCACAGCCACGCGCGCGAGACAGGCAAGCCGTTGCCATCGATCAGCCAGGTTCCGTCGCCCTGCCCGGTGATGGCAACCGCCGCGGTTCGTTGCGCGAGGTCGGGGATTTTGGCCGCGAGATCGCGAACGGTCCGGGCCATGTCGCGCCAGGTCTGATCGAGGTCCTGCTCGGCGCCGCCGCCTTCCAGCGTCACGAAGCTGTTGGGCACCGACGTCATGGCGAGCTGCCGCCCGGACAGATCGAAAGCGACCGATTTGATCACCGACGTTCCCGCGTCGATGCCGATCAGCAGGTCTTTCATGACGCAAATTCCGGTTGGTGATGAAGGCAGTTCACGAGGGCAATCTCGTAGAAGAGGCAGGGAGTGTCCGCAAGGACACCCCCTGTGCAGGTTTTACTCAGACAGCACGAAGGGTGCCGTGTACTTGTCGACATTGTCCTTGGTGATGAGAAGGCAATCGAACAGCTGCTTCTCGGTCGCCGCACCGGTGGCGCCCGTCTTGATGAACGAGTCCGCCTGCTGCACGGCCTTGGCCGAGAAGATGGCGACCGGCTGAAGCACGGTGTACTGCAGTTCACCGGACTTGATCGCCGCAACCGCATCCGGGGAGCCGTCGAAGCCGCCGACCTTGATGCCAGCCAGCTTGCCGGCCTCCTTCAGCGCCGCAACCGCACCGAGCGCCATTTCGTCATTACCGCTGATCACGGCGATGATGTCGGGATTGGCCTGCAGCATGCTCTGCATCTTGTCGTGGCCTTGGGTACGGTCCCAGTTGGCAACTTGCGAAGCAACCTTTTCGAGGTCCGGATACTGGCTCAGCACAGTCGCGTAGCCATTCGAGCGCGTGGCTGCATTGTTGTCCGACGGGGCGCCGAGCAGTTCGACATATTTGCCCTTTTCACCGACCGCCTGCACCCATTGCTGGGCACCCAGAGCGGCGCCCTGCGCGTTGTTGGAAACGAGCTGCCCCTTGGCGAGGCCTTCCTGGTTGATCTCGGCATTGACGAGGAAAACCGGGATGTTGGCGGCAATCGCCTTCTTCACCGCGCCGACAGAGCCGTCGGCATTGGCCGGATCGAGGATGATGGCCACCGACTTGTTGGTGATGGCGGTGTCGATCAGGTTGCTTTCCGTGTTGGTGTCGCCCTTGTGGGCGCCGACATTGGCCGTATAGCCGAGCTTCTCGGCTTCGGCCTTGGCGACGTTGCCCTCGGTCAGCCAGTAGGGGTTGGCCGGATCGTTGACGATGATCGAGATCAGGCCCGCGGCCGACGCGGCCGCCGTAAACCCGACGACCATCGCGGCGGCGAGCAAGCTCTTAAGCATGGTTTTCATGTACATTCCTCCAATGACTACGCGGTGTTGCTGCCAGTTCATCTGGCAGTCTTCCCTTGGGCAGGATTGGCCGCTTCGGCCTTCCCCCGTTTCTGAGAAGTCGGTTGGCCACCCGTCGAAGCCGGGAGCTTGCTACGGCGGCGATACTGAACGGCATTGAGCAGCACGGCGAGTACGATGACGGCGCCCGTGAACACTGTCTGCCAGTAGGATGAGATGCCGATGATCACCAGACCATCGGACAGGAAGCCGATGACGAAGGCCCCGAGCAGGGTTCCGCGGATATTGCCGCGCCCGCCGGTCAGTGCCGCGCCACCGATGACGACGGCCGCGATGGCCGTCAGTTCGTAAGTGGTGCCGGCGGTCGGTCCCGCCGACGTCAGCTGCGAAGACAGGATCAGGCCGGCAATGGCGGCACAGATGCCTGACAGCACATAAACGGAAATCTGCACGGTCTTGACCGGAACGCCGGACAGTTCGGCCGCGCGCTCATTGCCGCCCGAGGCATAGAGCCAGCGTCCGAAGGCGGTGCGGTTCAGGACGATGCTGCCGATGAGCGCGATCACCACGAGAACCACCACGCCGGTCGGCACGCCGAACAGGCGGTTGAAGCCAAGCGCATCGAAGCCGGTGTTTCCCAGCTCCGGCTTGCCGCCGAGATTGTTGTAGGTCAGGCCGCTGGTCATCAGCAGCGCCAGGCCTCGCGCCATGTACATGACGCCGAGCGTCGCGACGAAGGCCGGAACCTTGAAGCGCGCGATAAGCACGCCGTTGATCAGCCCGACAACGGCGCCCAGCATGCAGGCAAGCACGGCGACCACCCAGACCGGCGGGTAGAGAACGATGCCCAGCCAGGTCAGCGTCACGCCCTGCATCAGGAATCCGGCAACGACGCCGGCGAGCCCGAGCGTCGATCCCACCGACAGGTCGATGCCGCCATTGAGGATGACGAGCAGCATGCCGACGGCGAGGATTCCGAAGATGGCTACATGCGAAGCCATGGTCAGGAAATTCGCCACCGAGAGGTAGTAGGGCGACAGGAACGAGAAGACGACGATGATGACGATCAGGGCAAAGAAAGCGCGGCCTTCGAGCAGCAGCTTGGCGAGATCGAAGCCTTCGCCGCCCGCGCTCGGACTGGACTGTTTTCTGGCCTGGCTGACGTCGGTCATGGTCTGGGCTCCGAAGTTCCTGGTGATCAGGCGATCACGGCTTCGCCGGAGGCGGCCATGATCTGCTCTTTGGTGGCGTTGGCGCCGAACTCGGCTGAAATCCTGCCGCGCCGCATGACGACGATGCGGTGCGCGATGCTAAGGCACTCGTTGACCTCCGAAGTGGAGAAGATCACCGCAAGGCCCTGCGCGGCGCGTTCGCTCAGCAAGCGGAAAACCTCGGCCTTGGCGCCGACATCGATGCCGCGGCTCGGCTCGTCGAGAAGGATGACCTTGGGGTTGGTCGTCAGCATCTTGCCGATGACCACCTTCTGCTGATTGCCGCCCGAAAGCGATCCGATCATGGCGTTGCCGCCAGCGGTCTTGATGGTCACCTTGCGGATCGAATCCTCGACCAGCCCGCGCTCCCTGGAGCGGGACAGAAACAGCCCCTTGGCGAACGCTTCGATGCTGGCAAGCGAGAGATTGCGGCCGACGGTCATGGTCTGCACCAGTCCGTCGCGCTGGCGATCCTCGGGGACCAACACAAGACCCTTGGCGATGCGCTGGGCAATGCTCAGTCCCGAGACGTCCTCGCCCTCCAGAAGCGCGCGGCCGCCCGCCATCGGTACCCGTCCGGCGACGGCTTCCAGCAATTCCGTGCGCCCGGCGCCCATCAACCCATAGATGCAGACGATCTCGCCCGCTCTGACGTCCAGCGACAGATGATCGACCACGGAATAACCGGAGCCCGAAGTGTCGACAACGCTGACATCCTCGATCGACAGGGCGACCTCGCCGAACTCATGACCGGTCGGTGGCGAGCCGAGATCGAAATTCTCGCCGACCATGTTGCGCACGATCCACTCGAGGTCGATGTCCCTGGCTTCGGCTGTCGCCGTGATCGCGCCGTCGCGCAGGACGACGGCGTAGTCGGTGATCTGCAGCGCCTCTTCGAGATGATGCGATATGTAGACGATGGAAACGCCGCGGCTGGTCAAATCGCGGATCACCTTGAACAGCACCTCCACCTCTGTGGCACTGAGCGCCGAGGTCGGCTCGTCCATAATCAGGATGCGGGAATCGACCGACAGCGCCCGTGCGATCTCGACGATCTGCTGCTGCCCGAGGCGCAGATCCTCGACCAAGGTCATCGGATCGATGTCCTCCTCGAGATCGGCCATCAGCGCGCGCGCCTGGCGCGACTCCTCGGCGAAGTCGAGGCCAGTCCTGGTGCGCAGTTCGCGGCCCATGAAGATGTTGTCGCGAACGCTGAGGTTCGGCGCCAGGCTGAGTTCCTGGTGGATGATCGAGATGCCGCGATCGCGCGCGTCCGAGGACGAGGAAAAACTGACGAGATTGCCGTCGAGCACGATGTCGCCGGATGTCGGCGTGACCACTCCAGACAGGATCTTCATCAGCGTCGACTTGCCGGCGCCATTTTCCCCAAACAGCGTCGTGACCTTGCCGCGATGGATGTCGAAATTGACGCCCTTGAGCGCATGGACGCCGCCATACGACATGACAATGTTGCGCGCCGAAAGCACGGCGTCGCCATTCGCGGATCCGGTGCCGGCAGCCAAGTTCATTTGACCTCCAGCCTCACGGGAGTGACCAGCCAGCTCTTCGGATTGACCAGCTTGAAGGCGCCAACCACCGATATGGTCTTGCCGTTCAAGGTGCCGGTGTCGATTTTTGCCAGGACTTCCTTCTTCATCTCGTTGTTCAGCGCCGAGCCGGCGTCCTGGTATTCGATCTGGTTGGTGAATTGGCCGAATGTGATCTTGCCGGTGGCATCGCGCAGCTCGGTTCCGTTGATCGCCGGTCCCGTCTGCACGCGGACCATCAACGTGTCGGGCAAACCGTCGACTGCGACCTTGTAGATGCCCGATTTTCCCTCGCCGACGACGCCGCTGAACTTGACCGAGATGACCGGCCCGACACCCGCGGGCACGCCGTATTCCTTTTCGGCCGTTGCCCTGTCCTTGGCGATCGCCGTCGCCACCGTCACCGCGTCGGCGGCACGAGCCTCGACATCGGCCTGCACCTTGGGAAATTCCGACTTGCCGTAGTCGATCGCGGAAAAGACGACGCTGCGAACGTCGCCCGCGGAACCGATCCTGACCACCTTGGTGTCGAGCGCCATGGCGCCGAGCAGGACGAGAACCGCGGCGCCGGCAAGTGCCCGACGCAGGCCGGGCGAGGTCTGCCGGGTCGATGCGGTGACAGCCTTCGCGCTCATGACGCAACCGCCAGCAAAGCAGATCCGCGCTTGTCACGCATTTGACGATCCTCCGTTCACATGGCGCTTGGCACCATTGGATTGGTTCTGTTCGACAAGGGCACGGGCGGTGGATTCGTCGGTGATCAAGCCGCTCAGATAACGGCTTTCGAGCACCGCCTTGATCGCCCGCACCTTCACCTTGCCGCCGGCGACGGCGACGATCCTGCGGCCTTTCAACTGGTCACGCGGCAGCGCCAGGATTCTTTCCGACAGCGCCGTTTCCACCGGGCGCCCCTTGTCGTCGAAGAAATGGGCGAGCAACTCGCCGACGCCGCCATCGCGTTTGACCTCATCGATTTCGGAATGTTCGATCATGCCGGTAGCGACCAGCGACGCTTCCCGCTCGGCGGTCCCTATTCCGACGAACATCAGGTCGGACCGGCTTGCGAGAGCGAAGACATCGCTGATGCCGCGCTGGCCAAGCAGCACCTCACGGTCCTCGGCGGTGTTGGCGACGAAAGGCACCGGCATCACATAGGCCTGCGCGCCGGTCCGCTCGGCCAGGCGATGCATGACATCGTGCGGGTTGGCGGCAAATTTGCGCGTCACGCCGCCAAGCAGCGAGACGAAGCGGATATGGGCGGCGGCGGTGCGTGTCAGATACTCGACGCTTGCGGCAAGGGTGCGGCCATGGCCGACGCCGATCAGCATGTCTTCGCCACGATCGATCTCGCGCTTGAGAAACTGGGCGCCGGCGATGCCCAGCCCCTTCAGCGGCAGGTCTTCCTGGTCGAGATCCGGAACCACCTCGCAATAGTCGAGCCCGTATGCGGCGGTCAGGCGCTGCTCCAACTCCACACACTCGGCGACGTCGCCGTCGATAAAGACCCTGACCAGGCCCTCCTGGTTGGCCTTGGTGATGAGCCGGTGCGCCTTGAGGCTGGTCAGGCCAAGCCGCTTGGCCACCTGGGCCTGCGTCAGACCCCCGGCATAGTGAAGCCAGGCCGCGCGCGTGGCGAGGCTGGATTCATGGTCGCGGTTAGCGGTTCCGCCGGATTTCAAGCCATCTCCTCCCTGAGATGATATTATTATCTTTATCTGCAAAAATTTTCACATCCTTGCATTGCTGTCAATCCCTCACCCGATTTGGCGCATATCCTCGGTGGGAATTCACAGGCCTTGCCCCTCGCCGATACGCCGGCTTGCCGGGGTATCGGCGGTCAGCGTAGGCTTATTAGGAGGTCGGCATGTTAGGCGATCATACTGTTGTGTTAATTTAACGTCAACCGACGTTATCTAACGCTATAGACAGCGGGTTTGCAGAGGTCGCTGCCGCTAAAATTTCAGTTAATCATTTGTTTTTAATCACGTATATCCGATTGGACAAAAATCCCAATCAGGATGTGAGTTGCGGCGTTTGCACATGCGAAGCTATGGGCAAACCGATAGGATTGCCTCAAGAAAGAGTATCGGCATTGTCCAATGACGCGGTCAGTCCAACCGCATCAGGTTCCGGCCCTCGAGTTCCACAACCGCGGCCTCGATTTCCTGCGCAATGCGCCCAGCACTCCAGTCAAGCGCCCGCGCGGCGATCGACGCAATCTCCCGCAAGTCCCGGCCTGTCAGGGAACCGGCAATCGCCAAGGTGCTGCGGCGCATGACGATATCAGCCAGATGTTCGACGAATTCGTTGCGGACGATGTAGTCAATTTCCGACCGGCTGTAGCTTTCTGAATCCGGCAGTCGACCCTCATCATCCGACCCGTGCTTGGCGACCTGCGTGGCTCTGGTGCCGTATCGCGACAGCAGTTGATCGAGGCGCCGTTCCTCGATGCCCGTTTCCGATCGCGCCCGGGCCAGCCAGTCTATACGTGCCAAAGCATCGGGCGGAAAATCCCTGCCACCGCCAATCGGCATGGCTTGCGTCGTCACCTTGCGGCTGCACTGCAGACGATCGAGCACGGTGTCGGCGACTTCCTCGGCGAAGCCACGGAATGTCGTCCATTTGCCGCCGACCAGCGAGATGATCGCGAAAGGTCTGTTTCGATCCGGCTCGGCGACCGGCGCCGAGTGATCGCGGCTGATCAGCCCGGGCAACGATGCATCCGAGGCCGGCAGCGGCCTGATGCCGCTATAGGCATAGACGATCTGGTCGCGCTCGAACGCCATTCCCGGCAGCAGCGTCCGCACGCTGTCGAGCAGGTACTCGACTTCGTCAGGCTCGCAGCGCACCGCGTCGGGGTTGTCGGCCTTGATGTCGGTGGAGCCGACCAGCGCCAGGCCGAGATAGTCATAGACAAGGCAGATGCGGCCGTCGTCGGCCTCGAAATAGAGCATGCGCCCGGCCAGGCTTTCGACCAGTTCGTTATGCCTCAGCAGGATGTGCGAGCCCTTGGTGCCGCCGATCATCTTCGACGGCGCACCAAGCAAATCGTTGACGTCATCGATCCAGGGACCGGCGGCATTGACCACCAGCTTGGGCCGCACCGAAAATGCCGCGCCGTTTTCCGGCTGGAAGGTGAGCACGCCATCGGCCGAAGCCATCAGCGCCGTGTAGTTCGCGCTGGCCGAGGCCGCATTTGCCCGCAGTCCATCGAGGATCAGTTCGAGCACCAGCCTTTCAGGGTGGCTTATCTTGGCGTCGTAGTAGGTGCCGGTGGCTACGATCGAAGGATTGAGCGCCGGCATCCCGCTGAGCGCCTGGCGCCGCCCGACCATGCGGTGGCGCGGCATGACCTGGTTTCGCGAGCCATAGAAATCATAGATCATCAGGCCGATCTTGATCAGGATGGCGCCGCGGCTGCGCGGCGCGCTGGTCGAGCCGAACAGCGTTCGCAGCGCCGCCAGCATGCCCTTGCTCCAGGAAAAGATCGGGATGACGGTCGGCAGCGGGCTGACATAGTGCGGCGCGTTTTTCAAAAGCAAATTGCGTTCGAGCGTCGACTGCGCCACGAGACCGAACTCGCCGGTTTCGAGATATTTCAGGCCGCCATGGATGAGCCGCGATGGCGCGGCACTGGTGCCCGAACCGAAGTCCGCCTTGTCGACGATCAGGCAGCCGACGCCCTGCGCGCACAGGTCGCGAAACAAGCCCGCCCCGTTGATGCCGGCGCCGAGAATGACGACGTCGACCTCGCCGATCCCCGCCATGGCGACCAGACGCCCGGCAGGTTTTTCCGTACGTGTTCCTTCAGCTGGGCTCATGGTGCTTTCGTCTTGACGACGCGCAGCTTGACGCCGGCCCGTTCGAGGGCTTGCGCCCGCGCATCGCCTAGGCCTTCGGTTACCAGCACGACGTCGAAGCTGGTCAGATCGTCGAAGACATGCAGCGCGATCCTGTCGAACTTGGCATGGTCGATCAAAAGGATACGCTTGACCGATGCGGCCATCATCGCCTGCTTGACCCGCACGACATTGGGATCCTGAATGAAGGCGGTGGTTCCGGTGATGGCCGAAGCCGAACAGATCAGCACATTGGCGCGCAGCTGCGCCACGGCGTTCTCGCAGACGATGCCGATATAGGCATTGTAGGTGGCGTGGTACTGGCCGCCGAGGCAGATGAAGTCGATATCATCGACATTGGTCAGCAGCGACGCCGTCGCCACGGAGTTGGTGATGACGGTCAGCGGCTTGACGTCGAGCAGCAGCGTGGCGACGGCGTTTGCCGTCGAGGAATCGTCCAGCATGACCACCTGGCCGGCTTCGACACAATCCAGTGCTGCCCGCGCCAGCGCATCCTTCTCGGCCCGGTTGACCGTCACCCGATAGCGGAAGGCGCTTTCGTAGAGGCCGGACGGCTGAACCGTCACCGCACCGTGCAGCTTGCGCAGCACGCCCTGCTGCGCCAGCCGGTCGATGTGCCGGTGGATGGTCATGCGCGATACGCCGAAATGCTCGACCAGATCGTCGATGCGAACCTGGCCGAGCTTGATCACATAGTCGGCGATCTCTTCGCGTCGTTCGTCGGCCTTGATCATGTGGTTCCCCCGGTGTCTTGCCGCGCCAGCTTCTCGATCTCCGGCCAGTGCGGTTCGAGCGCATCTGCTATGCGGCCATAGAGGGAAAAGCGCTCGTTGAACACAGCACTGGAGGCAGGCACTGGCTCGTATTGGCGCGCCGTCATGCCGACCTGCCTGGCACCTTGTTGCGGCGTCGCGAAGATGCCGACCGCGGCACCCGCGCAAAGGGCAGCGCCAAAGGCGGCAGCCTCGTCGGTCGAGGTGATGGTGACCGGGGCATTCAGCACATCGGCGAACATCTGGACGAAGGCTGGATTGCGCGAACCGCCGCCGGTCAGGCGGATTTCGCGAACGACAAAACCTTCGCGCAGAGCTTCGACATGGGTGCGATGATTGAAGACAATGCCTTCCAGAACCGCCTTCAGCATATCGCCGCGATTGTGCCAGCCGTGAAGGCCGACAAAGCTGCCGCTGGCGACATCGCCAAAGGGGGAGCCGAACAGATAGGGGTGAAACAGGATGGACGACCGGTTCTTCAGCGCCGCGGCGATCTCTGCTGCCAGCAACTCATGGATCGAGCCACCCTCTAGCGATGCCTTTTCCTGCTCCGAGCGGCAGAACGTGTCGAGAAACCAGTCGTAGTTTGCGGTCGAGGCCGGTGAGATCGCCATGTTGTTCCAATGGCCCGCATCGATGGCGTTGCGACAGAACCAGCGCGGGTCGGCACGCGGTTCCGATGAGACGACTTCGTTGATCGAATAGGTCCCGGCGACGATGGCAAGCACGCCCTCCTCATGGCCGCCCATGCCGAGCGCCGAGGCAGTCACGTCATGCAGTCCGCAAGCGACGGGTGTTCCCTTGGCAAGGCCGGTCATTTGGGCGGCATTGGCGGTGACGTGGCCGACGATGTCGGCCGAATGCGCCATCGGCGGCAGCGCATCGAAAAGATCGTCCAGTCCGAAAATACGCAATGCTTCAGGCGCGAAGGCTTGCGTCTGGAAATCCGTGAATGAGGTGCTGGCCTCCGTGCGGTCGGTACCGATCGTGCCCGACAAGCAAAAACGCAGCCAGTCCTTGCAGGCCAGTATATGTCCGATGCGCCCATAGCGATCGGGTTCGTTTTTCCTGATCCAGGCCAGCAGCGCCGATGGCGCCGAGACGTGCGGCGCCTGGCCGGTGCGCGCCAACGCGTCTTCGAAGACCCGATCCGCCGACCATCTTTCGACAATCTCGCCGGCGCGGCTGTCGAGCGACAGGATTCCAGGCCCCAGCGGCCGACGATCCTTGTCGAGCAAATAGAGGCCGTCGCCATGCGCGGTCGCCGCCACCGCCTTGATGTCGTCGGCCGGCCGGCCGCACAATGCGATCGCCTCCTTGATTGCGTCGGCGGTCGCTTGCCAGAGGCCGATCATGTCGCGCTCCACCCAGCGTGCATGGGGCATCGATTGCGGAATCCGCCGACGCGCCACCGACAATTGCGTGCCATCGGCATCGAAGATCACCGCCTTGGTAACCGTGAGACCGTTATCGATTCCGAGCAGACTGGGCATGGTCACCGCCTCTTTCAGCGTCTGGCGATGCGCACTGCAAGGCAATCCTGCAGGCTGGAGCAAGGGCAACAGACATAGCGACGATCAACGCGCACGGTGATACAAGCGATGACACCCAATGGATCGAACGAACCATACCGTGATGTTAATTTAACGTCAATGGCTGAGATAATTCCCCATGTATCCATGAAATCCTAACATTTCAAACGATGCAAGATTGAAATATCGCTGATTTTGTTGTATTTTTTTGTCATGAAAATATCCCAACCGGACCGTTCATTCAGCCCGCGACATCATAGAGCCGAAAGGCACCGCGATGTTTGGCGTCAGGCAGGCCTTCGGGCCCGTATTGGAAGCCATATTCGAAATATATCGGCCTTGGCGCCAACACGCTCATGACCGGGCGTCGGCCTCGTTGGGCCTCGCCGTGAATGGCGAAGCCGGTGCAAACGCCCTTTTGGTCGTGCTTCGTGACGAGATCGACCTCACCTTAATCACGCTTGGTTTGCGCCAACCCGTTGAATTCAGGGCGGCAATATTGCCGCGATGATTCCTTCTACCACACCCCGGCAAGCCTCGGTTCCTGATGCGTCATCAAGATTCGCCCGAAGCTACTCGAAGGAATAGGTGAAGCCCTCCTTGGAGGCACCAACGGTCACCTTTGTCATCTTTTCGCCATCGAGCGAGCGGTTCAGCACGCCGCGGCTCAATTCAGGCAGAAGCGTATTGGTCAAAATGGCGTCGATCATCCGCCCACCGGATTCGATCTCGGTGCAGCGAGCCTTGACCAGGTCCATGACGCCGTCGCCGATCACCAATTCCGCGTCGTTGGTCGCACGCAGCCGACGAGCGATTTTGGCGAACTGGTGGCGGGTGATCGCTTCGATCATCGAATCCGAGAGCGGATAGTAAGGAATGGTCACCACCCGGCCGAGAAAGGCCGCGGGGAAGACCTTCAGCAACGGGCTGCGCAGCGCGGTGTCCAGATCGTCGAGCCCTGCTCGCAGCGTGCCATTCCTGGTCTGATCCATGATGACTTCGGAGCCGACATTCGAGGTGAGCAGGATCAGCGTGTTCTTGAAATCGATGCGCCGGCCCTCGCTGTCGTCCATCATCCCCTTGTCGAAGACCTGGAAGAATATCTCGTGCACGTCAGGATGCGCCTTCTCGACTTCGTCGAGCAGGATCACCGAATAAGGCTTGCGGCGGACCGCCTCAGTCAGGATGCCGCCCTTCCCGTAGCCGACATAACCGGGCGGCGCCCCCTTCAAGGTGGAAACCGTATGCGCCTCCTGGAACTCGGACATGTTGATCGAGATGAGGTTCTGCTCGCCACCGTAGAGCGTCTCGGCCAAGGCCAAGGCGGTTTCGGTCTTGCCGACGCCCGAGGGCCCGCAGAGCAGGAACACACCCACCGGCTTTTCCGGCGCGCCAAGCCCGGCGCGGCTGGTCTGTACGCGCTTGGCGATCATCTCCATGGCGTGGTCCTGGCCGACGACGCGTTCGGACAGGGTGACGGCGAGCCGCAGCGCCTTCTCGGTCTGGCTCGACAACATCCGCCCCGTCGGGATTCCCGTCCAGTCCTGGACCACCGCCGCCACGGCGTTGCGGTCGACCGACGGCAGAATCAACGGCGTCTCGCCTTGCGCCTCGGCCAGTTCGGCCATCAGTTCGCGCAACCGGGCGAGATCGGCGGCCGGATCGGGTGGAGGGGCATCGGCGGCCGCCGGTGTCTTCACGTCGGTTTTGGCCGTTTGGGTTTTGGGCGTTTCGGCCTTGGGCGTTTCGGCCTTGGGTGGCTGTTGCTCAAGCGCGTCCGCGTCTGCTGTTTCGCTATTGGTCTCCGGCGTCTCCACCGCATCGAGCGGCACACCTTCGCCGCGCAGCCTGGCGCGCAATTCGAGTATCTCGGCAACAAGTGCCTTTTCCCGATCCCAACGTTGCTGCGCGGCCGCCAGCGCGACCTCGCTTTCGGCAAGCCCGGTGTCGACCCGAGCCTGCCGCTCAGTCACCTCGATGCCGATCGCAGCCTCGCGGCCGATAATGCCGCGCTCGACCTCCAGCGCCTGGCGTCGGCGCATGATATCCTCGACCTCCGCCGGCGTGGCATGCTGCGATATGGCGACACGGGCGCAAGCGGTGTCGAGAAGGCTCACCGCTTTATCCGGCAATTGCCGCGCCGGGATGTAGCGATGCGACAGGCCGACCGCCGCCTCGATCGCCTCATCGAGTATCTGTACCTTGTGGTGCTGCTCCAGAACGCCGGCCACACCGCGCAACATGAGAACGGCCACCACCTCCGAAGGCTCGTCGATTTTTACCACCTGGAAACGGCGGGTCAGGGCCGGGTCCTTCTCGATGTGCTGCTTGTATTCCGCCCAGGTCGTTGCCGCGATGGTGCGCAATTCGCCCCGCGCCAGCGCCGGCTTCAGGAGATTGGCCGCGTCGCCGGTTCCAGCCGCGCCGCCGGCGCCGATCAAGGTGTGGGCCTCATCGATGAACAGGATGACCGGCGTTTCGGACGATTGAACCTCATCGATGACAGCCTTGAGCCGTTTTTCGAACTCACCCTTTACGCTTGCTCCCGCCTGCATCAGTCCGACATCGAGCATGCGCACACTGACGTTCCGCAGGCTGGGCGGCACGTCGCCCTCGGCGATACGCAATGCAAAGCCCTCGACAACCGCGGTCTTGCCGACCCCGGCCTCGCCGGTCAGGATCGGATTGTTTTGCCGGCGTCGCATCAGGATATCGACGATCTGCCTGATCTCCGGATCGCGGCCGACGACCGGATCGATCTTGCCGTCGCGGGCACGCTGGGTCAGGTCGGTGGCGTATTTCGCCAGCGCCGAATCGGCGCCCGGAGGCCGCTTCGGCGTTTCGGCCGCGGGAACCGCCATGCCTGCGCCGGCTTCGAGCGAGCCCTCCATTACGTCGGCGAACCGCGCGATGACCGCGGCGGCGTCGATCTTGTCAAACTCGCCGCTGATCTTCGACAGCAGGCCTTCCAGCACCGGCGTCTTCAGGCAGGCAAGCAGAATATGGGCGCTGCGGACTTCCTCGACGCCGAACTCAAGCGTTGCCAGGTTCCAGGCTTCCTGGATGGCATGGAAGATATGGTCGGAAAATTCCTCGATCGACGTGGCGCCGTAAGGCAGCTTATCGACGGCGCGGGTCATATCGGCGGTCAGCCGGCTCGCATCCAGTCCCGCATCGGCGATTATCATTTGCACATCCGAGCGGTCGGAAAGCACCAGTTGCTCGATGAAGTGGACGAGTTCAACGTAAGGATTGCCGCGCAGTTTGGCGGTGTCGGCGGCAGCCTTGAAGGCGCGGACACCCACAGGATTGAGCTTGCCGACCAGTTCCTTGCGTTTGAAGGTCTGCGATGACCGGCGCTGTTCCATCGAACGTGCTCCTGCAATCTGCCAGCCGATAAACTGCCACATAAGCCGTCACTTGACAAAGCGCGTGACGGACGGGCTCGATGACCGGCTCAGCCGGCTTCTTCCGCTTGTGGAAAATCCCGCGCCACCGGCTGCAAGCAACCACGGGTATTGGGCGCCCTATGCGATGCATTTCACAGCGGGGTTTTGCGATCACGCCACGGATTTCGTGCTCAAGAGCCCGCTGCATTTAGCTTCTGTTAATTTTTGAGCAGTCGTTCAATTGTGGTAAAGTGCGACGGTGTGATAACGTTGGGTCACATACGGTTTGAGGGCCGGGCGCTGGGGGTTGGTGTGATTGATGTCGCACTCTGGCTTGCTTCACTCGACGGTGAAAATCCGTCAGGGGAGGATTTGCGCAACGACCCGGCTTTTCATGAGCTGGAGCGCCTGACGGAACCCCAGGTCAAGGTCGTCCACGACGGCCACAACAAGCCCAACTCGCAAAGCACCATTCCGGTCGACTGGCCTGCAGTGCTCGCAAAGGCAGAGGAACTGCGACCGCATGGCCGGGACCTGCGCCTGCTCGTCATCGTCACGCGAGCGCTGGCCAATGAAGAAGGACTGGCCGGGCTCGCGCAGGGTCTGACACTCATTGCGCGGACCTTCGACCAACATTGGGCGACCATGCATCCGGCACTGCGGCCCAACGCTTCGCCACGCGATGCCGCCTTGCGCCGTATCAACGCGCTGCTCGACCTCCAGAATGGTCAGGACGGGTTGTTGGCGAACCTGCGGCAGATGACGTTCTTTGCGCCACGCTCGATCGGGCCGATCAGCGGACGCGATCTGGAACAAGGCGCGCTCGACGACCGTGTCATGCTCCAGGAAGCCGCCTCGGGATTGAATGCGGCGGAAAAAGCCACACTGGTCAGTGCGCACGGGCAACTCTTGAACAGGGTGCGTGCCGGATGTGTGGCACAGATGGATCAAGCCAACGCGGAGATGGTCTCATTCGTCGCCGACGCCCGGGCAGCGATCGCGGCTCTTGATGCGGTCGAAACCGCCCTCAATGCTCGCCTCGACGGCGGCGGCGCTCCTCTTCCGGAATTAAAGCGGTTTCTGCAGCGTTTGCTGACGACCCTCGAGCGGAATTCGGCAGCCGGCGCCGTAGCGAATGGCACGGCCAGGCCGCCCACGCCGGCGGAGCCGGCAGCGACTGCTCGAAACGGTCATGGAGCCGATACTATGGCAAGTGTGGCAAGCTACGCGGACTCGAGCACGGGGCTTCCCGACCGCATCTCCTCGCGCGACGACGTGGTGAAATGCCTCGACCTCGTCGTCGCCTTCTATGACCGCACCGAACCGTCGAGCCCGATTCCACATCTGGCGCGGCGTGTGCGCCGGATGGTGCACATGGATTTCGTTGAACTGATGGAAGATCTCGCGCCGTCGGGGCTGAAGGAATTCCGGCTCCTTGCCGGCGTTCCCGATGCCAAGAAGACGGCTCAGAAGGATGAAAGGTAAGAGCACATGCCAGCCGAAAGCAAAGCGAAGGTTATCGAACGAAATCGCGCGCCGCGGGTGCAGATCGCCTACGACGTGGAAACCTACGGTAGCCCGACGACGATCGAACTGCCATTCGTCATGGGTGTGATGGCCGACCTTTCCGGTGCTTCGCAAACCAAGGAAGCGTCAAAGTCGGTGCTGGACCGTTCCTTTGTCGAGACCGACGCGAACCGCTTCCCCAAGTTCATGGAGGCGCTCGGGCCTCGCGTCAAAGCCCGGGTGAAGAACACGCTGCCGCAGGCCGAAGGTCAGGAGCGCGACGAGGAGCTGGCGCTCGATCTTACATTTTCCAAAATGGGCGATTTCGCTCCGGACAAGATCGCCGAGCAGGTGCCGCAACTGGCCGAAATCCTCAAGATGCGTCGTCAGCTCGAGGAGTTGCTCGGCTTCATGGATGGCCGCGTCGACGCCGAAAAACGCATTGCGCAGCTTCTGAACAACGAGCCGCTGCTTGGCAAGATCGCCAGCCAGGCACTCGCCGACGACGACAAGACAGGGGAGTAAATCATGGCCGAACAGCAAAAGACCGCCGCAGTCGCCGCCGAGGCCGAAGCCATCGACCTCGGAGAATTCAGCGGGCTCCTCGAGAAGGATTTCAAGGTCAAGAAGGACGACAGCGAGAAGCTGCAGCAACTCGTCCGCAATCTCGCGCTCGCGGCACAGTCCCGTTCCGATACCACGACCATCTCGTCCAATGCGATCAAGTCGATCAAGTCGCTGATCGCGGGCATCGACAAGATGCTGACGACACAGGTCAACGAAATCCTGCATGCGCCGGAAGTGCGCGAAATGGAAGGCACATGGCGGGGCCTCTGGTATCTCATCAACAACACCGAGACGGATCAGAAGCTGAAGATCCGGGTGATGAATATCTCCAAGGAGCAACTGGCCGACACGCTCGAAGACTATGAAGGCCAGATGTGGGATCAGAGCCCGATCTTCAAGAAAGTCTATACGGATGAGTATTCCATGCTTGGCGGCGAGCCGATCGGCTGCGTCATCGGCGCCTACGAATTCTCGAACCATCCGCGCGACGTCGGCCTGCTGCGCAATATCTCCGGCATCTGTGCTTCCGCGCACACGCCGTTTATCGCAGCCGCCTCGCCGCGCCTGTTCCGCATGGACAGCTGGCAGGAATTGCCGAATCCGCAAGACCTGCAGCAGATCGTCTCCAACCCGGCCTATGCCTCGTGGCAGTCGCTGCGCGAGAGTGAGGACGCTCGCTACATCGGCCTGACCATGCCCCGTGTTCTGGCCCGGCTGCCATATGGCACGGATACCGTTCCGGTGAAGGGCTTCACCTTCGAGGAAGAGGTGCAAGGCGATCACAACAAGTATGTCTGGATGAACGCCGCCTTCCCGATGGGCGTGAACATAAACCGCAGCCACAAGCTCTATGGCTGGGGCACGCAGATCCGCGGCGTCGAGAATGGCGGCACGGTCCTCAATCTGCCGGTGCACAGCTTCCCCACCGATGACGGGTCGATAGCGATGAAATGTCCGACGGAAGTCGCCATCGACGACCGCCGTGAGGCGGAACTGGCCAAGCTCGGCCTGATGCCGATCCTGCATCGAAAGAATACCGATCTCGCGGCCTTCATTGGGGCACACTCACTGCAGGACGACGAGACACGGGCGGGACGGCTGGTCGATCCCGACGCGCAGTCCAATGAGCGGCTGAGCGCCAACCTGCCCTATCTCTTTCCGGTCTCGCGCTTTGCGCACTACCTCAAGGCCATTGCGCGCGACAAGGTCGGCTCGTTCAAGGAGCGCTCCGACATGCAGATCTGGTTGACCGAGTGGATCAACCGCTACGTGCTGGCCAACCCCGCCTTTGCCGACGACAAGGCGCGCGCCAAGCGCCCGCTTGCCGCGGCCGAGGTCCAGGTGGACAGCGTGGAGGGGCGGCCGGGCTATTACAACGCCCGCTTCTATCTGCGCCCGCATTACCAGCTGGAGGGCATCAATGCCTCGCTCCGACTGGTGTCGGAACTACCGTCCGTGAAGACTTGATCTGCAGCAACAACATCTTGATTTTGAAAGCGGTGGAGAAAGACAATGCCCACAGGTACCAAAATTGATGGCTTTCTGAAAGTTCCTGATATCAAAGGCCCAAGCATTCGAGACGGACATGAGGACGAAATCGAAATCCATGGGGTCGACTATAAAATAGTCGCGCCTTACGATCCGAATTCGCTCTCGCGCCGCGGCCGCGTCTCCTTGGGAATGATCAAGTTCACCAAGCATTATGACAAGTCTTCACCCTATCTGAAAAAAGCACTGTTCGAGAACAAGGCGCTGGACGAGGTGGTGTTTTCGGCGCGCCGCACCATCGATGGCGAGACCAAGGATTACCTGGTGGTTACGCTCACCGACGCCTCGATCATGGAATACGACATGTCGCAGGCCGAGGATGAGGAAGACCTGATCGAGGAAGAGGTCAGCTTCGCCTACAAGAAGATCAAGTTCGTCTATGACGACAATGACGAAATCGAAATGGATGTCTATGTCGGCAAGTGAGGGCCGGCGGCCCGACGCGGACAAACTGCAGGTGGGCGGTAGTTCGCGAGCAAAACGCGAAGCGGTCCAGCCCTCACTCTGGGACCGCCTCGTAGACGACCTGCCGGGCATGACCTCCGAGATAGACGGGCTGCGCCGGGCGTTGCAGGAAGAACTCGGCCTCGACCGGCTGGAGACACTGGTTGCGGGCAGCGCGCGGCTCATCGATGCCGATGCGGAGCTGACGGCCGATCAGAAGCGGCGTCTGCACCGCCTGGCCTTTCAGACCCAGCACCGCATGGAGATGGAAAACCGCGGGGTGGTCGTGTCGGCCCGCGTGCTCAGGGAGGCCGTGCGGCGCGATATCGAGGCTCTGTTCAACACTGAGCGCTTCGAGGCTGTCCCGCTTCTTTCCGATCTCGAAAGCGAGCAGGCAGGAGACAACCCGCCGTCGCTGGCCGATTTTCCGGAGGTGCGACGAAGCGTGCTGAACTATGGCGTGCCTTCCTTCTCCGGCCGTTCCTCCCGCGACTTTGATCGCGAAGCCCTGGCGCGTGAGATCCGCTCGGTGCTTGCAACGTTCGAGCCACGCCTCAAGGAAAGCTCGACGAAGGTCACGGTGACGCTTGGCGACAAGAGCGTGGGTTTGAAGATCGAGATTGACGCGGTGCTGATCATGACGCCGACGCCGGAGCGCATGCGCCTGCGCACCACGATCAATCTCGATAACGGCTTGGCGCGGACCGAATTTAGGGAGGCCTGAGATGGATCGGGTTTTCGTGGAATACTACGAGGAGGAACTGACCCATATCCGTGCGCTGGCTGCGGAATTCGCCGACATGCATCCGGCGGTGGCGCGCAACCTGTCGCTCGACACGGTCCCGTGTCCGGATCCGTATGTCGAGCGGCTGCTTGACGGCGTCGCTTTCCTCGCCGCGCGCACCCGGCTGAAGGTCGATGCGGAACGCTCGCGGTTTTCACGCAGCGTGCTGGACGTCCTCTATCCCGATCTGGTCACGCCGGCGCCGGCAACGGCGATGGTGGTGCTGAAACCCGGCCAGCAGGTCCAGACGATGGTTGCCGGCCATGTCGTCAAGCGCAATACCCGGCTGGTTTCCGGCCTGCAGCCCGGCCTGTCGACGCGCTGCACCTTCACCACCGCCCAGGACATCACGCTGTGGCCGATAGCGGTCACTTCGGTAAGCTATTTTCAAGATCGCAGCGCGCTGGCGGCGGCCGGCATAGCGCCGATCGGCGGTGTTGGTGGCGAGGCGGCACTCCGCATCGTGCTGGCTCGGACCGGAAAAGGCAGGCTCGACGAGCTGTCGCTCGACCGGCTTGATCTCTACTTTGCCGGGCGCGCCAAGGCACCCCTGCTGTTCGACGCGATTTTCGGCGCCTGCTCGGCCGTTGGCGCACGCGCGGAAGGCAAGACCAATCCGCTATCGCCCTTGCCGGAACCCGAAATGATCGGCATCAGCGACGAAGAGTCCCTGATGCCTCGTACCCGTCCGACATTCGAGGGGTACCGTCTGCTGCGCGAATATTTCATGATGCCCGAGCGCTTTCACTATGCGCGGGTTTCCGGGCTGCGGCCCGTCGTGCGCCGATGCGCGACGGGGCTGGAGATCATCTTCATGTTCAGGCGTCCAGTACCTGAACTTGCCGACCTGACGCCGGCTGATTTTGAACTTTTCGCGACGCCGATCATCAATCTCTTCGAACGTGAGTGCAACGTCATCGAGCTCGATCCGCGCAAGACGCGCCAGGTGCTGCATGCCGACCGAACACGGGCGCGCGACTTTGAAATCTACCGGGTCATCCGCGTCGAGGACGCCGACACCGGGGGCGGCGATGCCGAAATTCCAGAGCTCTTCAGCCTGGGTCAGAATCGCGGCGGCGGCTGGGTCTATTCCACCGAGCGGCGCCCGCGCCGCGCGACGGAAGAGGAGCGGCGCGACGGTCTGACCCGCACCTCTTACACAGGGGACGATGTTTTCCTGGCGATTTCCCGCCCGGTGGAAAGTCAGGCGAACCGGCCGCTGAAGCGTGTCGACATCGTGGCACTTTGTACCAACCGCGATCTGCCGATCCTCGACGACAATCCTACCTTGACGCTGGAGGCCGGCGATCCGGTCGAGACGGTGCGGCTTCTCGGCGCGCTGCGTCCGCCTCGCCCGGCCATCCCCGCGGCGCTGCCTTCGGGCGCGGCGGGCGAATCCCGCGCCGACAATCTCGCCTGGCGGCTCGTGGCGCAGCTGGCGCTCAACTTTCTCAGCCTCGCCAAGGAAGGTCGCGGCGTCGATCCGCTGCATGCGCTGCTTGATCTTTATGCCGACCGGGGAGATCCGAGCCTTGCCCGCAACGTGCATTCGATCGTTCGCATAGACTCGCGGTCCGTGATCGAACGGCTGCAGATCGACGGGCCAATGTGCTTTGGACGCGGCACGGAAGTGACATTGCACGTGGACCAGTCGGTTCTGGCAGGGCAAAGCACATTGCTGCTTTCGGCCTTGCTGGCGCGGCTGTTTGCCCGTCATGCCGGAATAAACGGCTTTGTGCGAACCCGCACGCGGCTGCTGCAGAAGCAGGAGGATGTGCCATGGCCGATGACGCCCGGCAATCGCTACCTGATCTAGACACGGTCGACCCGAACCAGGCCGAGGGGCTGTCCGAGACGTTCGACTTCTTCGAGCTGTTGCGCCGGCTCGAACGGCGGGGTGGGCTGTTCGGCTATTCCGGCCCGCCGGCACGCGAGCCGGCAAGGCTCGGACAGCACGTGCGTCTGAGTTTTTCGGCCAGAGACGTGGTTGAATTCCGCGAAGCGAACGACAAGGCTCCAGCCAGGGTCACGGTCGCAAATCTCGGCCTGATGGGACCTGAAGGCCCCATGCCGCTGCATTTGACGCGCTGGGTGCTCGATCGCCTGTCCCAGCGCTGGTTTACTGGCGCTGACGCGCAGCAGACCAGTGACACGACATTCGTGGACTTCGTCAACATTCTGCAGCACCGCATGATCGCCCTGTATTATCGGGCGTGGGCGGATGCGCATCCGGCGGTACAGGTCGAACGCGCGGTCGGTGGACGCGTTCGCGCCATGCTTGAAGCCATGGCCGGAATCGGACTTCCCGGCACCCAGAACACCGATCTCGATACGGTGAAGCTTCGCCAGGCGGCTTCGCTGGCCAGCCAGGTCGACGGCCCGGAACGGCTGACGCTGTTCCTGGCGGAAGCGTTCAAGGTGCCGGTTCAGATCAAGGAGTTCATCGCCGCCTGGATAACCATACCAACCGGGCTCCAGACCCGCCTTGCCAAAGCCTATGCAGGGCTCGGCCGGGGGGCGACGATCGGCCCACGTGTTTTCAACCGCCAAAGCAGGATTGAACTGCGTGTGGGCCCGTTGGGGTACGAGGAGTTCAAGGCGTTCCTGCCTGGCGGCCAGCGGCTCAAACTGTTCAAGCAAGCCGTTCGCGACATGGTCGGGGAATCGCTCGACGTCGACCTGCGCATCGTGCTTGCGCGTGAAGCGGTGCCGCCGCCGCGTATCGGAGCGGTACAGCTCGGCCGGACCGCCTGGCTTGCGCGGTCCGCTGAAAGGGGCGATGCTGACGACATGCGGCTGCGGACAATCGTCGGATGGCGGCCCGAAATGGCGGAGGTCGCGGCATGAGTCTGCTGCTGACGCTGGAGCAAGGGCCACGCACCCAGGCGGTACGGCAAGCCCGGCTGGATGAGGGTGAGCTGGTGATCGGCCGCAGCACGGATGCAGGCTGGCAGATCGACGATCCCGACATGTTCGTTTCGCGGGCTCATTGCAAGATTTCGGGCGGACGAGATGGGTATTTCGTCACCGACACGTCGAGCAGCGGATTGTTCATAAACGACTCCGACAGCCCTCTGGGGGCCGGCAAGTCGACGCGCCTTCTAAGCGGCATGCGGCTGAGACTGGGCGACTACGTCGTACATGTCGACCTGCAGACGCCAACCGCCCGGACACCCGCAGCCGGTCAGCCGATCCCGGAACGCCCACCGCCGGCATCCCAGGCGCCGGCGAGCATCAGCAGCGATGACTTCTTTTCCGCCAAGGTCGAAGAAGAGCCCCGACGGCCACGTCCGGCCGATCTGCCGAACCCGTTCGAGCAGCCGGTTGCGGGCGCGTTCGAGCGTGCTGCCTCCAGCCAGCGCAGTTCGCCTGCTTTCGATGACCCGTTCAGCCTCGATCCGGTTTCAACGCCTGTGTCGAAAGACACCGGCCCTCATCTCGAACCGGGCGTCGCGGCGAGCCAGACGGACCCATTCAGCCTCGACCCAATGCCGTCCCTTAGCCGCGGAGCCCAACTCGCTCAGGGAAAGCCGTCCGATTTCAACGATGATTTTGGTTTCGGACCAGCCGCGGCGCCCGGTTCGGCAAATGGCATCGGCTCGACCGGGCAACGCGAACGCATCGCCCAACGATCACAATCCGCCAATCCCTGGGACTTGCCAGTACAAGCGGCTGATGTCCCGTCTCCGGCGCGGGCAGGCGCCGCTCCCAAATCCGCCCGCCTGCCTGCGGCGGCGCAACTGGGGGACATGGCGCTTCGCTCCGCATTCCTGCACGGCATGGGCGTCGAGGAAGCCGATTTCCCAGGGCGCGACAGCATCGCGGAGATGGAGAAGTTTGGTCGCGAATACCGGCTGATGATGGAAGGCCTGATGCAGCTTCTGCGCAAGCGGGCCGAGGAGAAGGGAAACGCGCGCGTCGCCCAAACCATGGTCGGGGCTTCCGAGGTCAATCCGCTCAAGTTTCTACCGACGGTCGACGACGCCATCGTCACGCTTATCGCCGAGCGCAGTCCCGGATTTCTCGCTGGCGAAGCGGCGATCGCCGACGCGATTCGCGATCTCGCTCAACATCACGTGCGCGCCTGGCGAGGCGTACAGGGCGCCTTGCGGCGGATGATCGACCGTTTTGACCCGGCAGCGATCGAGGAAGAGCTGAAATCGAATTCCGCGATCGGCACCCTGCTTTCGGGGGGGCGCGGCGCCAAGCTGTGGGAGCTTTACCGGAAACGCCACCGTGAAATCGCCGAGAGCGCGGAAAAAAGCTTCCTGGGTGAAATCGGCGCTGATTTTCGGGATGCATATGAGGAGGAGTGAGACATGATCGATCGACGCGAATTTGTCGTTGCCCTGGGCGCGACCGGACTGCTTACGGCTTGCCAGAGTGGACCGCCAAAACCATCCGTGATCACCGTCAAACTGACCGGCGGGGCCGGCATGAACCCTGGACCAGGTGGCGGCGACCGGCCGGTGACGGTCCTCGTGATGCGGCTGCGCAGTACCGGGAAATTCAATTCCGCCGATTATTTCGCGCTGCAGGGGGATGCCGGCTCGGCACTCGCAGGCGACCTCATCGGATCGGACCAGATCGCCGTGGGACCGGGAAAGACCGCGTCCAAGACCATCACGGTCGAGCCGGACGCGACGGCGCTGGGCTTCGTTGCGCTGATCCGCGAGCCCGGCGGCCGGAACTGGCGGACAACCAAGTCGGTGTCGGCGGGATCACAATTCACGGTCAACGTCACGCTTGGCAGCGGCGGCATTTCCGCCTAGCGGCCAGGGCAAGGGGAGCTCGATGCAGAGAGTGGCGGCATGAGCGATGCAAACAGAGTGCTGTGGTCGGAAGGTCTTTTCCTGCGGACCCAGCATTTCCAGCAGCAGGATCGCTTTTTCGAGGCGACAGTGCGCGGCGCGTTGCAGGCCGGGCAACTGCATACGTTCGGCTTTCAGCAGCTGACGCTGGATCAGGCATTGCTGGAGGCCGGCCAGATCTCGATCCAGTCGGCGCGGGGCATCTTTCCGGACGGGACACCCTTCTCCATTCCAGACATGATGGACGCGCCGCGGCCGCTGCCGGTCACCCCAGACACGGGCGCCGGACCGGTGCTGGTCGCCTTGCCGCTGGAGCCTCCCGGCGGTGTCGGCTTCGATCCGGCACATGCCGCCGCTTCAGGAGCACGATATCATGGGCGGATCGTTTCCGTGCGTGACGCCGTCCAGGGCGGATCAGATCCTGAAGAAATCGAAATTGCCCGTCCGCAAGCGCTGCTGCTGGCGCCCGGCAAGTCGGTCGGCGGCTACACAGCCTTGCCGATAGCCGACCTCAAGGGGATTCGAGCCGACGGCGGTGTCTCTCTGGACGAGACCTTCCTGCCGCCGACATTGGTTACCGGCGCGGTGGCCTGGTATCGGCAATTGCTTCTGGAAGTCGTCACCGGCCTCGACCAGATCGCCGAGGCACATGGCAAAATGGTCATGGGTGGGCCTGGGCGCAGCGTCGAAGATCTGCTGATGCTCAATCTCGCCAATGCGGCGCGTCCGCGGCTCGCGCACATGCTGGCGCAAGATGTCTTCCATCCGGCCGAGCTTTACCTGGAGCTTGCAGGGCTCGCCGGTTCGATGGCGACATACGGATCGAGCGCGCGGCGGCTGGGCGAATTGCCCGCTTACGATCATATGGCGCCCGGCCCCGCCTATTCGGCGCTGGCGGATGCGTTGCGTTCGCTCATCCTCAGCCTGCGTTACATCGAACCGAAATCGCGTGCGCTGCCTGTCATGCGGCATTCGACCAATGTCTGGAAAATCCGCATCGACAACCCGAAGCTGCTGGTGGCCAGCCGGATCGTCATCCGGGTCGGTTCGGAGCTGTCGGAGGACGCGCTGCGCAAGATATTCGTCAACCAGGCGACGGTCGGCTCGGCCGACCAGTTCGAGGGCCTGTGGAAATCGCGTTTGCCCGGTATTCCGCTGAAACCGCTTCATTCCCAACCGCGCGAGATCCCCTACGATGGCGATCGGCTATGCCTCGAGCTGGACCAGAAAAGCGAGCATTGGGCGTCGCTGCTTGATGCTCCCGGCTTCGTCATCGGGGTTTCGGGCGTCTTGCCAAGCGAGCCGCAGGTGGACTGCTATTCGGTGAACAGGTGAGATCATGAGCCGCGATGATCCTTTCGGACTGTCGGAGGATCGCGAACGCACTCGCATACGATTGACCGGCGCGCCGATGCCGCGGCCGATGGCGCCGCTCTTGCCGGGCGCGGCGGTAAAGCGGTCTCGCACCCACCCGAACGCGCTTGTCAACGCATTCGCGCCCCTGCTCGAATTCGCTCCCGAGCTTGAAAGCGCGCTGCCGCCGGAGAACCCGGAAGCGCTGCGCACCCGGCTGCTCGAAGAGCTGGTTCGGGCACGCGACACGGCAATGTCGACGGGGTCCTCGATGGAGCGGGCCGACCAGGCAGCCTGGGTCGTGGCGGCGTTGCTCGACGATCTGGCCCTGAACACGCCATGGGGCGGAGCCAGCGCCTGGCCGCGGCAGCCGCTTGTGGTCATGCTGCGCGGCGACGTCGATGCCGGCACGCAGTTCTTCACGCGCCTCGACGAACTGGAGCGCCATCCCAACCGCGATCGCGAATTGCTGGAACTGCAGTATGATTGCATGGCGCTCGGTTTTCGCGGCAAATATCGCGTGCCTGGGCGGTCAGGCGACCGCTCGCTCAATGCCGTACGCGTGGCGGCGGCCCGCTTCCTGCGCGATGCCGACGCCGAAGGGGCGCCGCTTTCGCCAAACTGGAAGGGCGTGATCGCATCCGACGAGCCGCAGCGCTTCACCGTTCCGATCTGGGTCATGGCGCTCGGTGCGGCGGTTGTTGCCACGGCAATCCATATCGGGCTCTCGATGGGACTGAGCAGCCAGGCGGTCGAGCTTTCCGCACTTGTTCGCGCGTTGCCGCCGCCTACGCGAGGCGACATCAGCCGTACGTCGCCCAAGGTCGATGCCCCGCCGCCGGAGAAAGTCGATTTTGCGCTGCTGCCGGAATTTCAGGCCGGGGCCCCGGCCGGCCTCAAATCCGCCCTCAGCGGCACCGAGAGCGTCTCGCTGGCCAAGCTGATCATCCAGGCCTCCGACCCAGAACTGTTCCAGTCGTCGCGGCCACAACTAACCGAAGGCTTCGAACCCCTGATCGGTTCGATCGCCAAGGTGATCCTCGCCAATCAGGAGCTGATCGGGAACATCACGGTGGTCGGTCACACGGACAGCGTTCCTCTGCAGAAGACCAATCCGCTGTCGACCAACCAGCGGCTGTCCGAGGCTCGCGCCCAGACGATTGCGGACATGCTGGTCCAAAACGGAGTGCCACGGGACCGCGTCCATTCCGAGGGGCGCGCGGCCACCGATCCAGTGGCCGACGACAGCACGCGCCAGGGGCGAGCCTTGAACCGCCGCGTCGAGGTACTTGTCGAAAAGAGGCTGTGAGATGTTCATCCTGCGCTTCCTCTGGGCGGTTCTGACATCGCGCTGGCTGTGGACGCTGATCGGCATCACACTGCTTTCCCTGGTCATCTGGGTGTTCGGTCCGATCGTCAGGGTCGGTCCCTACGAACCGTTCGCCTCCGAGAACGTGCGCATCGTCATCATCGCGCTGCTGGTCATCTTCTGGCTGATCTGGCTGATCGTCGCTCAGCGCCGGGCGATCCGCGCCAACCGCATGTTCGTCGCGGAGATTGCCGCGCCGGTGGTGGAAAAGCCGCTCAGCCCCGGCGAAGAGAACGTTGCCGTCGTGGGTGCCAAGTTCGCCGAGGTGATGGCCGAACTGAAGCGCCGGAAGCTCGGCGGGCGCAAGTTTCTGCGCGAGATGCCCTGGTACGTGATCGTCGGGCCGCCGGCTACCGGCAAGACCACGGCCTTGCGGCAGTCCGGACTGAATTTTCCGATCGACCTCACCGATGACCTGCAAGGTGTCGGTGGCACGCGCAACTGCGACTGGTTCTTTTCCGAGAACGCGGTTCTGATCGATACCGCTGGCCGCTATGTCCAGCAGGAGAGCCAACCCGACGTCGACGCGGCGGAATGGCTGGGCTTCCTCGACCTTTTGAAGAAGCATCGCGGCCGCCGCGCGCTCAACGGCGTGATCGTCGCGCTTTCGATCGACGTGCTTTCGGAGGGCGACGAAGCCATCAAAGCACACGGCCGCAAGATCCGCCGCCGGTTGGCCGAGCTCAACGACCGGCTCGAAATCCGCCTTCCGGTCTATCTGATGCTCACCAAGGCCGATCTGATCAAGGGTTTCGAGGCTTTCTTCGGCGGCTTGTCGACGGCTTCGCGCGAGCAGGTATGGGGAACGACCTTCGCATTGGATGCACGTGTGGACGCCAAGACCATCGAACGTGAAATTTCGACGCTGGCGACAGAACTCGAGCGCCGGCTGGTGCCGCGCCTGGAGGATGAGGACAAACTCGCCGCCCGTGCCGAGATTTTCAGATTTCCCGCCCAGTTGTCCAGCCTGTCCGAACCGATCCAGGTGCTGGTCGAGGCAATGTTCGGCGAAAGCCGGTATGAAGAGGCCGCATGGCTGCGCGGTCTCTATCTGACATCGGCGACCCAGGAAGGGGCACCCATCGACCGGCTGACTGCGGCGCTTTCGTCGTCCTTCGGCCTCCCACCACGGCGGGCCCTGCCCGTGCAAAGGGTGGAGAAACGCAGCTTCTTCCTGAAGAACCTGCTCACCGAAGTCATCTTCAGGGAAGCAGGCCTCGGCACCTTCGACCCGCTGGCGCAACGCCGCCGCGCCTGGATCTGGCGAGGTGCGGCGGCTGCATGCGCGGCGGCGGCCTTGCTGGCCGGCGGACTGTTCACCTGGTCCTATTTTGACAACCGCAACGCAATTACGGCCCAGGCGAGCCAGTTCGAGGCCCTGCAAACGCCTCTGACCTCTGCTGCCGCAAACCCGGCATCGGTGGAGCAACCGGCCATGGACGGGGCGCTCGAGGCGATGGACGCGGTCGTAAATGGCCGGACACCACCGCCGGGCGCTCCCCAGGATCTGCTGGGTCCATCGGCCTCGGCGGAACTGGTGCGGGCACAGGCGGACACGTACGATCATGCTCTGCGCAATGTTCTCGAGCCACGGATGGTCGCACTGCTCGAGGCGACCATGTGGCGGCAGATCCGCGATCCGGATTTCATGCTCGGCGCTCTGAAGACCTATCGCATGATGACGGGTCTTTCGCAGATGGATCCAGATTTCGCCCAGAACTGGTGGGTGAACAGCCTGCCCGAATTCGCTACCGCGGCACCATTTCCAACCGCCGACGCCGAAGAGCATCAGCTTGCCGCCATCCGCCGGATGGCGGTCGACGAAAGCTATATCGCGCCTGACCAAGCCCTGGTTGCCGAAGCGCTGAAAACAGTGTGCACGATTTCGCTGCCGGCGCGCGCCTACAAGCAGTTGCTGGCCGATCCGGCGGTGGCTGGGCTCAAGGAATGGATCCCAGCGAATTTCGCCGGCCCCAACGGCGCCAAGGTTTTCGCGCGTCGCTCCGACAAGACGCTTCGCGTCGGCATTTCGGGGGCGTTTACCTATGCAGGCTTCCATGACGCCGTTCTAGACCGTATCGAGGACGTGGCGGCACAAGCGGCGCTGGATCGGGCGGTCTTCGCCGGCGGCTGCGCCGAGAACTCCGAAACCTCCGTATCGGCACTGTCGGAGGATATCCTGAAGCTCTATTACGACGACTATATCGCGCAGTGGGACAGCTTCCTGCGCGATATGAGGCTGGCGCCGTTGACCGATCTCAATGTCGCCAGTGAGAATCTGAAGGATCTCTCCAGCGCCGATTCAGCGCTGAAACGCCTGCTCACCGCGGTCGTTCAGGAGACCGAACTTACCCGGTCCGATGAGGCGCCGGTCGACGACAAGGCTGCGGCCAAGGGCGGCTCGAAACTGCTCGGCAAACTCGGCAAGCTTGGCAAGATCGTGAAAACGGGAGCAAAGCTGCTTCCACGCGCGGGCTCAGCCGACGAGGTGGATCTTACCGGCAATCTGGTGGCCGAGCACTTCAAGCCACTCAAGGGTGCAATCGCCGAGGTCGACGGCCAGCCACCGGCGCTCGACGCCGCGGTGGTGGCTCTGACGGCGCTGTCCAACGTGCTGCAGACGGTCACTGCCAATCCCGACCCCCAGGACGCCATCAAGAAGCAGGGCGGCCTCGCCGAACTGACGGGGGCGGTCGCCAGGCAAGCGCAGATCCTGCCCGATCCGATCGACGACTGGCTCGGCGGTGTCGCCGGCGACACCAGCGGGTTGACGCAAAAGGCGGTCACCTCGGAGCTCAATGCCATCTGGCGCGCCGACATCCTGCCTTTCTGCCAAGCGGCGCTCAACGACCGTTATCCGTTCAGTCCCGAAAGCGCGGTGGACGTCAATGTCCGCGATTTCGCCCGCCTGTTCGGCCCGGCGGGTCTGATCGATGCCTTCATCAACGACCATTTGATCAGCTATGTAGACACGGCCAGCCAGCCATGGAAATGGCGTGCCGACTTTGGCCTCGACCCTTCGGCGCTTGCCGCGTTCGAGCAGGCCAGGCGGATCCGCGACGATCTCTTTCCCGGTGGCACGGGCCCGGTGATGAGCTTCACGCTCGAACCGAAAGACCTGTCTCCGAACGTCACGCGCGTGACGCTCAATCTCGATGGCCAGACCCTCGTCTACTTCAACAACGCGACGCGGCCGCAACCGATGACCTGGCCCGGCAAGGACGGCACCGGGGTCATCTCGCTCGCCTTCCAGCCCATCGACGGCTCACCTGAAATCATGCTCAACGAGACCGGCAGCTGGGCGTGGCTGAGGATGCTGCGCAGCGGCCGTTTCACCGGGACCTCGCTGTCCGATGTCTACAGCCTGCGCCTGGGGACCAAAGCCGTGTACGCCGATTTCGAGCTCAAGGCCGCCAGCGTCGAAAACCCCTACAATCTGCAAATGTTCAAGAAATTCTCATGTCCACCGCAGATATGACTGCGCCCGGCTTTTACGGAAAGATGCCCGCCACTGGCGATTTCGTCGCGCGGCGGCTGCCGGGAGACTTTGTTCGCGGCTGGGACCGCTGGCTGGCGCAGCACATCGTTCCGCTGGTCGGCTCGGAATTTTGGCCAAGCACAACCGCGCTGCGTTTCCTGGCCGGCCCGGCTTCCTTCGGCGCATCGGCAGGCATCATTTTGCAGAGTGCCGACAGAGTTGGCAGGCAATTCCCTTTGAGCGTCGTCGCGCAGCTTGCTGAAGCCCCGGTTCGGCTGGCCGATGCCGAGGCGTGGTTTGCCGGGATCGAAGAAGCGGCCATCGCCGCCCAGCACGGCGAGCTGACGCCGGACGAACTGGATACAGTATTGAGCGGACTGCCGGTGCCTCCTGTCGAGGTGGACGACGAGGTCATCAGCGGCATGGTGATGTGGACTGCCCGTTCGGACATTTTCGACATCGATCCACAAGCGCCGCAAGCGACGCTGGAGCAAATCCTTGCCGCCAATTGGGAGACCAGCTGATGGGGGCGAATTCGACGATGTGTAAAACCCGGCACGGACGCAGACCCGATCGATAGTTATTTCCAGGGCAGTCAAGGCCCGCTGTTTCATCATCGCGTAAAGGATGCGTGGTTTCGAATGTGGATATTGTCCAACGAGACGCCATTCGCCGCCCAGGAAAGCTGGACGCGTGACGAGCGCGGGCACGAGATCTGGCTGATTGCGATCAAGGCGTCTTTCGAGATCGATGCCGACGGCAAGCAGCGGCTCTTGAAGGACCAGACACCGGTCAATCTGGCGCCTGTATATGGCGCGGACCCGAATGAGCTTCTCGACGAGACGGACCTCAACCTGGAAAAGAAACATACCGACATTCTGGTCGACGGACATGTCTATGCGCCCGGCGGGCGTCCGGGCATCGAGAGCGCCGCGCGCATGAAAGTCGGCGACGTGGACAAGACCGTCAATGTGGTGGGAGACCGTGTGTTCATGCCCGGCGCGGTGTCGGTCCGGATGAGCCGAGCCGAACCCTTCACCAAAATGCCCATTAGCTGGCGCCGGACCTACGGCGGCACGGATATGGAGGCTTCGAAGCCGGACTGGGACCAGCGCAATCCGATCGGTAGGGGATTTGCAGTCGACCCGCAGCGGCTGGTCAGCAAAACCGGACCAAACTTTGAGTATCCCGACGCTCCCTATCGCGACCACAGAAGCGGCAAACCGGCAGGTTTTGGGCCAGTGGCACGACACTGGCAGCCGCGTATGAAGTATGCCGGTACTTATGGTGATGACTGGGAGAAAACGCGCGATCCGCTTTTGCCCCGCGATTTCAGCCGCATGTATTACCAATGTGCGCCAGAGGACCAACAAACCAAGACGCCGCTCATCGGCTATGAGGATGTGCGGCTAGGTAACTTCACCGAGAATGGTTTTTGGCAGTTCCTTCTGCCGCGGATCACCTTCGAAATTACAACGCAGTTCTACAATCGTCCGGATCGCGAAAACGGTGAAGCCACTATCCATACGCTGCGCATCAAACCTGACCTCAGGCAGTTCTCGATCACGTGGATGTCGACCCTGGCAGTGCCTTACGACGAGGAGCGCCTGAAGATGACTACCCTCAGGGTGCGTGAGCGTACCGGCATTTCGCCAACAATCGCGGCGACCGGGATCTGGCTAGCGGACGAAGACGAATGATGGTCAAGGGAGACACGATTGTCGTCGTGGGCGTGGGGGCGCGTACACCACTGGGTTTCGACGCGACCTCAAGTGCTGCGGCAGTCCGCGCCGGAATTTCCGCCATTCAGGACCATCCCTATATGATCGACCGGTTCGGCGAGCGGATGAAGGTAACTCGCGATACTGGCGTAGACGTCGATCTGCGCGGACCTGACCGGGCTGTTGAGATTGCAGTATCGCCGGCCATTCAAGCGCTAGGGCCGCTTGTGGGATCGGGCCGTGCCGAGGTTACGCTCATCCTGTCGACAGGTGAGTCCCGGCCTGGTCAGCCGGATGGTTTCGCCGCGCAAGTCGATACGCGGCTCCGTAAGCGGTTGGCGCAGCATGTCGCTCTGACAGGTGGGGGCTCGACCGCGGGCGGCCATGCCGGAGGCTTGCTCGCGATCTATCACGCTTGCAAGTCGTTGCGCGAAGGCAGGGCTAAATTCTGCCTCGCTGGTGGCGTCGATACATATCTCGAACCCGAAACATTGGAGTGGCTTGACGAAAACGAGCAGCTTCATTCGGAGGGCAATATCTATGGCTTCTGTCCAGGCGAGGCGGCGGGGTTTACCCTGCTGACGACGCTGGCCACGGCGCGTGCCTCTGGGCTTCACCCGCTGCTCGAAATCGTCGGCTCCTCGATTGCGAGTGAGGAAAACAGGATCAAGACCGAGACGGTGGTATTGGGCGAAGGCCTTGGCGCGGCCTTCCGTTTTCTGTTCCAAGATGGGCCGATCGATCCGGTCGATCGCATCATCTGCGACATGAACGGTGAACGCTATCGCGGCAACGAGTATGGTTTCGCGGTTATCCGCAACCCCGGGCACTTCAAGGATGCAGCGGATTTCGAGACGCCAGCCGACTGTTGGGGCGATGTCGGCGCTGCGTCCGGTCCGCTGTTCGTGAGCTTGATAACCGAGGCCGAAGCGCGCAACTACCAGAATGGGCCGCTGTCGCTGATCTGGGCTAGTTCCGAAAAAGGCTCCCGCGCCGCCGTGCTGCTGGGTGGACCAAGGAGAGCCGCCTGATGCCCAGTCATATCGTCGTCAACAGCCTCGGCCTGACCTACAAGGGTACAATCGGCATTTCGATCGCGACGATTCCCGATGTCTGTAAGACGCCGACCCCCGGTGGCCCGGTGCCGTTACCTTACCCCAACTTCGCGAACCAGGGAACGCTGAAGGATGGAACGACGACCGTCTTTGCCAAGGGCGGCAAGATGATCGCCATCAAGGGCTCGCAATACGGAATGAGCACCGGCGACGAACCGGGCACGGTTGGTGGCGTGAAGTCCAACGTGTTCAAGAAGGCGACGGATTGGATCACCTATTCCTTCGACGTGAAGATGGATGGCAAGAACGCCTGCCGCCACACTGATAAGAAGTTTCATAACGACAAGAACACGGTCGATCTGGGCGGCAATCTGGACCCATCGACCTGGACTGACGACGATGGCAATTTATGCCTCGATTGCGCGAACGCAAGCTATGATGGCGAGGAACTCAGCAAGTGCCAGAAGGAAGAAATCTGCGGAAAGATCGCGAACTACGACGACGCAGTGAAAGGCAAGGGCAGCAGGACAGTCAAAAAGGCTGGAAAAGCATATAAGGCCAACCGCACAGCGGGTAACAATGCGTGCAAATCGATCAACCGCTACGCACGTGACGATCGGGGCGCCGGCGGCGTGGGGAAGCCGGAAGACATGGGTTTCCATCCCATGTCGAAGAAGTGTGCCGAGGAGACGCTTGCAGACGCGAAGGCAAACGACTTCAAGGGCTACAGCCCGGATCACATGATCGAGATCCAGCATAACGGGCTTCCGACCAGCACTAGCAATTTGGTTTGGATGTCGCAGGGAGCCAACGAATGGACGGGTACCTGCATGAGGCAGTTAAAAACCAGCGGACCGAACAAGCACACTGGGGTCAAGGGAACCTGCTGTAAAGGAGATCAGAAATGCTGACGCTGCCCGAACTCATTGAACAGTTCCAACAACGAAGCAAGGAATACGATCTTCTGGCCCTCGACGAGAACTTGAGCGACCCGCCCAATCCGCCGGCTACGGAGCAGGACATTCGGCGTTTCGAGAAGGAGATCGGCTATGTCCTGCCCGAGGACTATCGCGCCTTCCTGCTTCTGCACGATGGGTGGCCCGGGTTTGAGGGCGATGCGCCACTGCTCGGCATAGGCAATCGCAATAATCCGGAGACGGTCAAGATACTGCGCGGACGTTCGGGCCTTTTCGATCAGTTCAGTGACGAGAATCCGATCAAGTCCGGCGCGCTGCCGATCCTGATCGCGCCGGGCGTCGACGACATGCTGTTCTATTTCCCGAAGGGGCCCGACGCCGGAAAGTTCGTGTCGTACGACAACGTCGATCGGGAAGACGTGTTCGACACATTCGCGGATTTCCTGCGTGATCGCATAGACACGCTCGACTACCTGATCCGGCAGGAAAAGGAGGGCGTCGATCCGGGCGAGGAAGATTAGCGATGTCGGAGACCCTGCTCGACCTTCAGCGCAAGATTGCGGACAATCTAGTCAGGATCGCGTTCGAGGTGACGGTGTATCCGTGGCGTGTGACCGTCCCGAACTTCGAGCGGATCGTCAGGATATTTCTCGCCTTCTGTCCGCCGGAACAGCTCAAGTTCTTCAGGATCTCGGAGCTTCCTGTCTGGTCTCGGCTTTCTGAGCCGGCCCTTACCCGTTCCGGACGTGAGGCGCAGGCGGACGGCACGCCGATGCCATTCTTCGAGCCGGTGCGAAAGCGGATCCGGGAAGACCGTGCCTTTGTCGCCCGGTTGTGGGACGGCCGTGAGATCGACGACCCACTTGGATCGTGGAGTCTGACAATCGTCCGTGAGAAGTATGCCGGTGAAGGCCTTTTTTCCTATGCTCGGGTCTTGGTTCCACTGGAATCCGACCCCAACGTGCTCGTCGCCCTGGCGAGGCAGTTCGCCGAAGAAATCGAATTGCTGAGCGGGCACGGCGGGCCGGTCTTTGGTTTCAATCCGGTGTTGCCCTATGCCGCCTTTACCAAGATTTATACCCACTCGCGCAGATATCTGGGCATCGACATCGACATGCTGGACATGTGTCCGAGGCACATGAAGCATCGGCTGAAGTCGCCGTGCTGGATAAATCTCATCGGTCACGAGTTCACCTCAACCAACGATCTGCCTTTGTCTCGTGGCGCCAGTTTCCAGGAATCCGGGATTCGTTCGACCCGGCAACGATTCGCGGACGTTCATGTGATCGGCAACAGGCCCGTGCCGCTCGATGTCAATAGGCAGGCGGAGGGCGCTTCCGGCTATCGCGCCTATGGGGAGGCCATTTCAGACTTCGTGCTGTCCGAGGCCGATACGGGTCCGCTCGACGGCGAGGGGTTTTTCAACAACCCGGGCACAACGGACGACTGGCTGCATCGCTTTGGCAGGGCTTCGGCCTGGGTGCCGGACGGCATATTCAAGACAGGATAGAACCCCACCCCTTCACCTTCTCCGCCACTGGCACCTTCACGCCAAAATCCCCAAAGTGCTCCTCGAAGGCCGGGCCAAGCTCAGCCGGGTCGAGCGTGAACAGCCCGTCCACACTGCGCACTTCCGGGAAGGTTTCCAGGAGCGCACCACCCGCCGCCACGGCAAGTGCAGGCGTGCGCATCTGATGCATCAGCCAGTGCAGGATCGTGCGGTCGCCCAGCATGCCCGCTCCGCGCACGGCGAGCGGCGCGGTCTCGGGTGATTTGAGCAAGCCGCCCATGAAGGCGCGTACCTCCGCTTCGGGCCCGGCCTTGACCAGTGCTCTGAGTGCCGCAAGCGCATCTGGTCCATTCGCCAGCACCTGTCTCTTCAGTTCCGGTTGCGCCAGATCGCCCGAGCCAAGCTCGTTGAGCGACCAGGCGCTCCATATCCGCACCCGTTCATGGTCCGCCTCAAGCGCTTCGGACATCTCTTGCACGAGGTCTGCCCGCCTCAATGTTCCGGCAAGGCGCAGGCTTGTGGCGCGCACGCGGACGTCGGGATCGCGAACAAGGCGGCCGAGCATCTGCTTTGGATCGACTCGATGTTCCAGGCAGGCGGACACGCCGAGAAATCGCTTGAAGGCATCCGGGGAGCCGATCCAATCGCGCACCAGCGGGGCGATCGTCTTTGCCTTGTGCCATGCCAGCGCGCCGATCAGGCCGTAGGCGTCGTCTTCGGATGTGCGGGCCATCTCTACCGCCTCGGCAATTTGGGAGCTGTCACCCTGCTCGATCGCCATCCATCCATAGAGGAACAATTCGCCCTTTTCTGGGAAGTCCTCATACGCCGCCACTACAAACGGCCAAGCGGCCGGTCCAGCGATACGCAGACCATCCAGGTTGGCTTCCAAGCGCCAGTCGATGCCGGCGACCACATGAAGATCCGGCGGATCATCCTCCATCAGCGTGTCGCGCTGCGCCCAGAAGAACGCGGCCTGCTCGGCGTGCTGTCTGACGACATCCGGTACTATTTGCCGCTGCTCCGGTGCCCCTTCTGGTTTCTGGGCCGCCATCAATTGAGATCGATCGAGCCGCCGCGGATGCGATTGGCGGCGCTCGCCTGGCTGGTGACATAGGTGCCGCGAATGGTGATGCGGCCATCTTTTTCCATGAGGATCGTCGCCTTGCCGCAGCGCAATTCGATGCGCTCTTCGCCGATGATGCGAACGCGCTCGCCGTCGCGCACGATTTGCGGCGCGGCGGTCTTGCGCGCCGGCTCGACAATGCGGCCGACGATCAGCGGCTTCATGGCGTCGCCCTCCTGGAACAGCAAAGCCACCTCGGAGCCGATCATATCGGCCGTCAGTTCGGCCAAGCTGCGCGCCGGCAAGGCTGTCTCTTCCGGATTGCCGGGAAACACCACCAGCGGCGACGCGGCATCGTCGAAACCGAGAAAGATGCCGATCACCACACCGTCAATGCGTTCGCGAACGTCGCTCATCGCTACACCTCAATTCTCGCTGATCTTCGAGCCCTTCATCGTGATGTCGCTGGAAGCCTTGATGCTGATCTTGCCCGACGCCTTAACGGAAATATCCTTGCCCTCGATGCCGATTGTGCCGTCTTTCTTCATCATGATCTTGGCCGAGCCGCATTGGATCAGGATTTCGTCGCCTGCGTCTATCACCAGCTTCTTGCCTACTTTGATCGAGCTATCCTGGCTAATGCTGATCCCACTATCCTTTGCGACGCTGAGCGAATGAGCACCGCCGACACTTGTGGCATCGTCGTCCGCGATGCTGGCGCTGCGCCCGGCGCCGACGCTGAAAGTCTGGCTGCTGCCGGTGGTGACGCTCTGATCGGCGGCGATGTTGACGGTTTGACCCGCACCGATTGTCCAGCTGTCGGCCGCGCCGATGCTGTGAGACTGCGCGGCGCCTACAGTAACGGAGCGCGAGGCGCCAATGGTGTTTGTCTGTACCGCACCCACGCTTCGGGTTTCGGATGCCCCGACGCTGTCGACCCGGGCCGCGCCAACGCTCACTGTCTGGACGATCGCGACGGTCTGTGTGTGATTGGCGCCAATCGTCTCGGTGGAGTTCGAACCGATACTGATCGTCTCGTTCGATCCTACCGTCAGCGAGCGATTGACGCCCACCGTCTCGGTGTCGTTCGAGCCTATATTTGTGGTCTGGTCGACGCCGACCTTGACCGTCTTGTTGTTGCCGACGTCCTCGTCGAGGTTGTGGCCGACGGAATGCTTGGCGTCGTGGTCGATGCGGTCGGACTGGTCGTGCTGCACCAGCTTGGTGCGATCATGCTTGATCAGAAGGTTGTGGTCCTTCTGCGCCTGGAAGTTGACCAGTTCGGAGCCGGCCTTGTCCTCGAACATCAGCTCGTTGTAGCCGCCACCACCGAGCGAGGAGTTCGACTTCCAGCCGGATTGCGTGGCACTCGCCGGCAGGCCGTAGGGCGGCATCTGCGACGCATTGTAGACCCGGCCGGTGATGATCGGCAGGTCCGGGTCGCCTTCGATGAAGTCGACGATCACCTCCTGGCCAATGCGCGGTATCTGGATGAAGCCCCAGCCGCTGCCGGCCCAGGTCTGTGAGACCCGCACGAAACAGGAACTGTTCTCGTCCTTCTTGCCCAGACGGTCCCAATGGAATTGCACCTTCACCCGTGCGTATTTGTCGGTGAATATTTCCTGGCCTGACGGACCGACCACCGTTGCCGTCTGCGGGCCGCGCATGATCGGCCGTGGCGTGATGCGCGGCGGACGATAGGGCAAGGCGGTCGGCGCCACCCCGAGGATCACCTTGAAGTTCTCGCTGTCGACATCCGTATGGCTTCTGTATCCCGGATCGAACAGTCTGTATTCGGCGCTGACCACCAGATACTCCTGGTTCTGATCCTCGCGCGGAAAGCCATCCAGCTTGAAGGTGCAGCCGGAAAACAGGCCGCGCACGGTTCCGACCGCGGCAATGCGCTGGTGGACGGCCTGGATTTCCTCGCGGCGGATCGCGGCCAGATTGTCGCCCCGGCCCACTTCGAGATGCGCGCCGGGCTGGCGGTAATTCTCGCCGGCGGCCAGCTTGTGACTGAACGGCTGGGCCGACTTGGCCATCAGGTCGGCGCCCGGCTTCTTGAAATCGTAATCGGTGTGGGCATAGGCGCCTGGGCGCACTGAACTGCCCGGTATCCATTCGGTGATGTATTCGACATCGCGCCGGGAGCCCTGTCCCTCAAAGTGATAGGGCACTTTCTCGTAGCCCGGCGCCGGCTTCAGCTTGCTCATCGCATCGGTCAGGACAAGCGTATGTTTGCCCTCGTCATGCTCGAAGAAATACAGGATGCCTTCGTGCTCCAGCAGCCGCTGTATGAAATCCAGATCGGTCTCGTCGTACTGCACGCAGTATTCGCGCTGGGGATAGGATCCCTGCAGACGCAGATCGAATTCCGCCGTGCTGTATTTCTTGAAGACGTCCTTGACGATGTCGACGACGCTCTTGTTCTGGAAAATACGGCAATCGGTGGTATTGCCGAGAAACCAGAGCCACGGCCTGACGACCGCCTCGTAGTAGGCCAGCCGGTCTTCGATGCGGGTCAGGCGAAACTCTGAGACGAGGCCGCTGAACCACCGTTTCGGATCGGATTCACCTTCTACCGAAATCACACCCCCCAGCATCTTCAGGGAATCGATATCGGGGCTTGGGCTGACGAATCCGACCGTATAGGCCAAGCAACGGCTGATCTCATCGCGCCCGACAAGATGCGTGAAGGTCAACAGCTCGGCGCCAACCGGTGTCTGAACCACCGTGGCACGTTCGTTCGGCATGGGTCGTGCCCCTCCTGGACGCGGCCGCCGGTGCGGTGGATTTGAAGTCCCTGCCATCCGCTCAGGAACTTTTTGGACCCGCCGCACCAGGCTATGTCGAGCCTACCACATGTTGTCCTGCTGACCAAAGCGGTCGCACAGTGGCTGAACCTTGCCTGTCGATGCGCCGGCTCGAAACGCTGCTGTCCTGTTGTGCCTGCAAACTGCTAGAATGGTGGAGTATCGATCAGTGCTCGACGGCGATCCTAGATGTACATCAGTCTGCAAATCAACAATATCGACGCCTTGCCCGCTGATAACCCGACCGGCTACGCGGCGCGTGATCGCGGCTTCGAAATCGGACGCGATGCTTGTGACTGGACCTTGCCGGACCCCGACAAGTTCATCTCGGGCCGGCACTGCGAAGTTCGATACGAGGCAGGCGCGTTCTGGCTGCACGATGTCTCGCGCAACGGAACCTACATCAACGGATCGAGCCAGCGCATGACCGGCCCGCATCGGCTGAGCCATGGCGACCGGGTGCTGATCGGCCGTTATGTCATCTTCGTATCGATCGACGACGAGCGCGCCACGACCGGTCATCCTCAAGTCCGCCACGGTTCGACACAACGGGAAATGCCGGCCGCGACAGGCCGGCCGCTTGAATTCGCCGCCGAGCCGTTCTTCACTCCGGCGGAGCAACGGTCCGGTCAGCGGGTTCCGGCGTTCTCATCGCAACCGCCTCTCCCCTCGGCAAGAGACGAAGTGCTGCGGGAAATCGCGATCGCGGCCGGCATCTCGCCGGAATTGCTTCAATCGCGCGATCCACATGAAGTTGCCGCCGAAATCGGCGCGGTCCTGCGGACGGTGGTCGAGGAACTGACCTTGCTGCTGAAAGCACGCGCGGCCGCGAAAATGCTGGCCAAGAGCACACAGCGAACGATGATCAGCGCTGCCGACAACAATCCGCTGAAGTTCGTCCCGGGAACCGACGACATCCTCGAAATCATGTTCGCACGGCGCAGAGCCGGCTACCTCGATGCCAGGCACAGTATCGAAGATGCTTTCCGCGATCTCAAGACGCACGAATTCGCGACCTATGCCGCCATGCAAGCCGCGCTGTCGCGATTGCTTGACGACCTGTCTCCCGAAACGATCGGCAAAAAGCTCCCACCGACGTCGTTCTCGTCGAAGAAGAGCCGGGCCTGGGACGCTTTTGTCGCGACATGGCGAACCATGGAGGAAGCCCACGAGAACGGCATGCTGGACATATTCCTGGCCTATTTCAGCGAGGCCTATGCCAAAGCCGACAAGCAAAAATAGACCGTTTCAAGGGAGCCGTGGCGCCGTAGCCGGCGAAGAAAATCTCTTACGCGCTCGGCATAGGTTCCAATCGACGGGTTCTGAGATTACGATCGCATACGACAATTCGCTAAGCGGGTAAGGCTGATCGACCTGGGGGTCTGCGGCAAATGTCATCTTACGGCGGGATAGTAAGTTGTAGCCGACCTTCCTCCGGACACTGCCCTGGCCCGCGGGGCTTGCATTTGCTTTACCTGACCGCGAACCGCTTTGCGCCCGTTTGGCGCAGACGCGGGCGCCGCCCGTGGACGGACGACCTGCAATGAGTTCGAAGGACGATCCTTTCGGCCCGGCGGGCAAGACCGTCATTCGCGCCCCTCCACGGCGTGAGCGAAAACCGGCGCCTATCCCTCAGGAGCCCGTCGCGGATGGCGGGCAGGCCTCGCAAATCAAGGATTCGACCGTGTTCGATCCCGGCGTCGGCCGGCATACACCGCCGGGCTGGACGTCCGGGACCGTGATTTATCAAGGAACTCCTTCCGTCGCGGCGGGAGGCGCTTCGGCGGCGGCGCCGACTTCAGCCCTGCGGCAGGAAACCCTGCTCAATGTCACGGACAGTGTCAGATATTCCGCGGCAAACCCGATCCTTGCGGCAGCCGCACCGTTGCTGATGCTGTTCGGCCAACTCAGGCTTATTCCCGTCGAGAGACAAGCGGAGCCGTTGGCGGAACATGTCACCGAGGCGATTGATAGATTCGACAGGACACTCGAGAAATCAGGTGTTGCCGAAGAGGATGCGCGGATTGCGAAATTTGTCCTCTGCGAAACCGCGGACGATCTCATCGGCAACCTGCCTTGGCCACAAAAAGACGCTTGGGCGCGGCACAGCATGCTGTCGCGGTTCTTTCACGTCGAACCAAGCGGCACCGGCTTTTTCGAAGCGCTTAACAAGATACTGGCCAGCCCGGAGGCGCACCATGATCTGCTCGAACTGATGCATGCCTGCCTGTCGCTGGGGTTCGAGGGCCAGTACCGGGAGGTGACGCACGAAGACAACAATCTCGAGCGCGTTCGACGCGACGTCTACGAGACGCTTCGCTACTTCAGGGCGCGTGCCGGCGAAGACATCTCGCCGCACTGGCAGGGCTTGGCGACGACCATGACGCGGTCGTCGACCCGCCTGCCGCTCTGGGTCGTGGGGGCAGCGGCGTCGGCGCTGCTGACTGCCGCATTCTTCGCGCTGCGGGTCTCTATCACCAACGAAGGCGACGTCGCCGCCGGTGAATTACTGGCGCTCAACCCATCGACACCGATCTCCATCGAGCGCGCCAGCGTGGCGCCATTGGCGGAGCCGGCGAAAGTCATCCCACCCGCCGCCACAACCACGCAGATCGATCGCATCCGTTCGGCACTGGCCAAGGAAGTCAAAGGCGGCGGGCTGACCATCGGCACGACGGGCGACTTCATCGTGGTGGAAATCAACAATCTCCTGCTGTTCCAGTCCGGCAAGGCCGAGGCGAAGCCAGAGTTCCAGCCCATTGCCGCTGATATCGCCGCGGCCCTGGAACCCGAGCCCGGACCAATCAGGATCATCGGCCATACGGATAATGTGAAGCCACGAAAATCGAGCCCGTTCAAATCCAACTTCGACCTTTCCGTCGCCAGGGCGAAGGCTGTCGAAACAATGATGGCGCCGAAGTTCAGCGATCCTTCGCGACTGACGGTCGACGGCAAGGGCGAGGACGAGCCAATCGCCGACAATGCCACGCCGGAAGGCCGCGCCAAGAACCGCCGTGTCGATGTGATGATCGCCAAGGAGGAAACACTGTGAACACGGACAGTTGGAAGCGGCCATGACGCGTTGGCTGCCGCGGATCTTCAGCATGATCGCGCTGGCCGGCCTCGCGGCGGCGGTGTGGTTTGCCGGACCCTTGATCCGCTTCGCCGATGCCCGTCCTCTCGGACCTGCCTGGCCGCGTGCGACTATCATTGGTGTGATCGTGGCAGCGCTCGCGCTTTTCCACGGCCTGCGTTTCTGGAAAGCGAGAAAAGCGCAAAAAGAGCTCGAAACCGTGGTCGCACACAACGACGACCGCGATGACGACTCGCGGGTGCTCGAAGCCCGCATGAACGAAGCGATCGCTGCGCTCAAACGGTCGAGCGGCAAGCGCAACTTCCTCTATGAGATCCCCTGGTACATCGTCATCGGCCCGCCTGGCGCGGGCAAGACTACGGCACTGGTCAATTCGGGTCTGAATTTTCCGCTGGCCGGTTCGGGTGATGCCCAGCCAGTTGCCGGCGTTGGCGGAACACGCGCCTGCGACTGGTGGTTTACCGACCAGGCCGTGCTGATCGACACCGCGGGACGCTACACGACCCAGGATTCCAATGCCGAGAGCGACAAGAAGAGCTGGCTCGCCTTATTGTCGCTGCTCAAGAGATACCGCACACGGCAACCGATAAACGGTGTCATCCTGGCCATCAGCCTTGCCGACCTCATCAGTTCCGACGATCAGCAGCTTGACGCTCACGTCGTCGAGATACGCAGTCGCCTGCGGGAAATCCACGAGACGCTGAAAATCCAGTTTCCGGTGTATCTGCTGTTCACCAAGGCCGACCTGGTTTCCGGGTTCATGGATTACTTCGGCGGCTTCGACGAGCCCCGCCGGCGCAAGGTATGGGGCGCGACGTTCCAGACCACGGATCGCAACAAGAACATGGCCGCCGAGGCGCCGGCCGAATTCGATGCACTGGCAAGACGCCTGGTAGAGGACATGCCTGACCGTCTTCAGGAAGAGGCTGATCCGGTCGCGCGCATATCCGTCTTTGGCTTTCCGGCACAATTTGGTGCGCTGAAAGGCCGAATTTCGAATTTCATCGCCAGCCTGTTCGATCCGACCCGCAGCCAGGTGAATGTCAGCCTGCGTGGACTCTATTTCTCTTCAGGCACGCAAGAGGGAACGCCAATCGATCAGGTGTTGGGCGCGATCGGCCGCAGCTTCGGCGGCAATGCCCGCGCCCACCTTTCCGGAACCGGCAAAAGCTTCTTTTTGCATGATCTGCTGACGGGCGTCATTTTTGCCGAATCCGGATGGGTTTCGTATGATAAATCGGCAGTAAGACGTGCGGCGATCGCCAGATTCGGGGCGCTTTGCGCCATCGCGTTGATCGCGGCGGCGGCCCTCGGCACCCTGGCCCTGAGCTTCACAGCCAACAGGTCGTTGATCGCCTCCACCACGCAGGCCATGAGCCAGTATCTCACGACCGCGGACGCGCTGCTCAAAAGTACCGAGGTGACCGATGTCGACCTCGAAAACGTCATTGGCCCGCTCGACCAGTTGCGCAATCTGCCGGCTGGATTCGAAACTGGTGACCTGCCGACACCGATCGAGGAGACGTTCGGCCTCAGCCAGCGGGACAGACTTCTTTCGGCATCCAAGACGGCTTACCGACAAGCGCTGGAACGAATGCTCCGATCGCGCCTGCTGATCCAGGCCGAGCGGACTATCCAGGCCAAGATGGCTGATCCCGCCGCGCTCTACGAGCCCTTGAAAATCTATCTGATGCTTGGCGGCAAGGCGCCGAAGGTCGACGACGCGTTGGTCATTTCCTGGATGAAGCAGGATTGGGAGCAGAACCGGTATCCAGGTGAAAACAACCGCGAAGGACGCGAGCAGCTCGAAAAGCACCTGCGCGCCATGCTTGCGTTGGACGATGCCTACGATCCGGTTTTCGAACTCAACCGGCCGCTCGTCGAAGCCGCTCAACGGTCGCTCGGGCGCATGAGCCTGGCCGACCGTGCCTCCGCTTTGGTCAAATCCGCAGTATACGCGGCAGCGTTGGATGATTTTTCTGTTTCCCTGAAAAGCGGCCCGGAAGCGCAGCTGCTGTTCGAGCGTGTCGATGGCGGCGATCTGTCGGGCCTTCGTGTTCCCGGCATCTATACCTACGCCGGCTTCAATAATTTCTATCTCGTGCAACTCTCCCGCATTGCCCAGATGCTCGTCGACGACCAGTGGGTCCTCGGTGGTGGGGGCGAGCAAGGCGGCATCGATCAGGAGTTGCCCAAGCTCGGCCCCGAACTTCTCGATCGCTATGGGAAGGAGTTCGCAACGGCGTGGAACGGTGTTCTCGACGGGTTGAAGTTCAAAGCGATGCTGAAGGACAAGCCACACTATATCGCGCTTTCCGCCGTCGCCTCGCCAGCCTCGCCGATCGAACAGCTGTTTACCGCGATCGCCGACGAAACGGCGCTGACGCGGGACGCTGCTTCCAGCAAGGATTCAGGCACCGGGCTTGAAGACGGCGCGGTTCAAAGCCAGTCACAGGACGCCGCGAACATGGCCAGAGGCCTGGCTCGCATCGGCATTCAAATCGCCACCGGAAAATCGCAAAGCCGTGCCGGCACAGGATCCGCGGCAGCGCAGAACCAGAACCCGGGGGCCAACATCGAAGCGCAGTTCAGATCGTTCCAGGCCTTGGTGGGCGGTGCCGCCGGGCACCGCCCGATCGATGCATTGACCCAGAATTTCCGCGATATCTACCAGAGCCTGCAACTGGCGACCGATGTTCCCTCCCAGACTGAACGCATCAACGCGAACCTGCAGCTCCAGATAGCTACCCTTCGCGCCAATGTCTCGCGATTGCCTAAACAACTCGGCCGGATGGTCAACGCGACGGCGGACGAGTTTGAAGGCAACGTCGCTGAGACCTCGGTGGCGAATTTGAACCAGATGCTCGACCAGACGGTCACACAGCCCTGCGAGGCGGCGGTCAACGGCCGTTATCCTTTCGCGGGCAATGGTAGCGAGGACATCGCGATTGCGGATTTCGCGAAATTGTTCGCCCCTGGCGGGCTGATGGACCGGTTCTTCGCGCAAAATCTCGCATCGCTGATCGACATGACCGGTCAGGACTGGAACTGGAAACAGGATGCGCGCTTCGGGCGCGACCTGACGAAATCGACGTTGAAAAACTTCCAGCTGGCGGCCGAAATCCGCGGAGCCTTTTTTCCCCAGGGCGGTTCGGTGCCCTCGGTGAGCGTGACCTTCACGCCATTCTCACTGCATGGCGATGCCGATGCGGCGGTGCTCGATGTCGACGGCCAGACCGTCCAGAGCAACCAGGCGGGCAACGCGCCAAGCACGGTGACCTGGCCGAGCGGCACGGCCTCCGGGTCCGCCAGCCTCAATCTGACGCCGGAAATGCCAGGCCGCGAATCCACCATCAAGTTCGAAGGGCCGTGGGCGCTGAAGCGGCTGCTGGACAAGGCGACCATCACTGGCAACGACAACAATGTTGAAGCGCGGTTCGTGATCGGCGGGCGCGACGTCACCTATACGATCCAGACTGGTACCGGCCCCAACCCCTTCTTCCTTCCCGCACTTTCCGGATTCAGCTGTCCGAAGGCGTTTTGAGATGGACTTCGAGCCTTTCAGGGCGATGAGACCCTGCATGTGCCTCGAGCGCCAGACCTTAATTTCGGTACTCTAATGTTCGAGCCTGTGGCAAAGTGGCTTGAGCGGGCGCCTGGCGGTGTGCCGTAGAGGGCGCTTGAGAAGCGCTTGGTGGCAAATTGAACGATGTCGCCCTTCCCGTTGAAAGCTTCGGCGTGAGCCACAAAGGCTGTGTCCGCGAGCACAATGAGGACAGCTATCTGCTCGAGCCACGAACCGGCCTCTGGGTGGTGGCCGACGGAATGGGCGGGCATGAGGCCGGAGAGGTCGCCTCGGCCAGCATTGTCGACCATCTGGCGACGATCGGCATCGCAAGCTCCGCGCCGGATTTGCGGGCGCGTTTCGAGGACAGGCTGAGCCGGGCCAATGCCGAGATCCGCGGCATATCGGAATCCCGCGGCATAACCATCGGTTCAACCGTAGCCGCCCTGTTGGCGATGGACGGGCGGTTTGCCTGCCTGTGGGCGGGTGATAGCCGGGTTTATCTGATCCGCAACGCCTCGATCTCGCAGATTTCGAAAGACCACACCGAAGTCCAGGAACTCCTCGATCGAGGCATGATCACCGCAGCCGAGGCGCTCACCTGGCCACGCCGCAATGTCATCACGCATGCGGTCGGCGTCAGCGACGAATTCGTCATCGATTTCCAGCAAGGCGAACTGATGCCGGGGGACATTTTTGTGTTGAGCACCGATGGGCTGACAGCGCATGTCACCGACGCGGAGATCGAGGCCGCTGTAGTATCGGCGACACCTCAGGCGGCGTGCGAAAATCTGCTGGAAACGGTGCTGACGCGGGGCGGAACGGACAATGTCACCATTGTGCTGGTGAAGATCGGCAACGAGCGCAACGGACAATCGCTCCACCCTGATTTGTCCAGTGCGGAGGGCCAAGGCTAATGAGCGCCGACGACAAGACGCGGATATCGCCGCAGGTGGCCAACACCGCCGTAGGCACGCAACTCAGCGGCATCTATGAACTTGACGAGCGGATCGCATTCGGCGGCATGGGCGAGGTCTACCGTGGCCACAACATCCAGACCGGAGACCACGTCGCGATCAAGATCGTTCTGCCCGAGTTTGCCCGTGACCAGACGATCCTGTCCTTGTTCCGCAAGGAGGCCTCGATCCTCAACCACCTGTCGCATGATGCGGTCGTGCGATACCACGTCTTCACGATCGATCCGGGGATCGGCCGTCCCTACCTTGCCATGGAATTCGTCGACGGCGAGTCGCTGTTCGACATCATGCGGCGTGGGCCGATGCCGACGGAAGAGGTGTGCAAGCTCTGCCATCGCCTCGCATCCGGCCTGAGCGCCGTACATCAGGCGGGAGCAATCCATCGCGATCTCTCGCCGGACAATATCATCCTGCCAGGGGGCCGGGTCGACCGCGCAAAGATCATCGATTTCGGCATTGCGCGATCAGCGACCGTAGGCGGGGAGACGCTGATTGGCGGAAAGTTCGCGGGAAAGTACAACTACGTTTCGCCCGAACAGCTCGGCCTGTACAGCGGCGACGTAAGTGAACAGTCCGACATCTACAGCCTTGGGCTGGTGCTGGCCGCCGCTCTGCGCGGCAAACCGATCGACATGAGCGGATCGCAGTTCGAGATCATCGAAAAGCGCCGGGTCGTGCCCGATCTCTCCGACATCGACGACGATTTTCGTGGCATTGTTGAATCCATGCTGCAACCGGATCCGCGAGACCGGCCAGTCAGCATGGCGGACATCGCCAGAATGACACGTGGCGAAGACGAAGGAACGATGCCGCCGACGTCCAGGACACCCCGCGACCGGCCAGGTTTGCCGCCAGCCGGGCAAACCCTTGCTCCTGATCCCCAGGGCCAGCCCCAGCCGTCCAATGTCGCGGGACACAAGGCGCCGACGTCAACTGGCCCGGGCGAGCAGCGCTTCGTCCCGCATGTCCGGCCCGCGCATTTGTCCGATCCGCAGCCCTCGCCGGTCGCCGGTCCTCCACGCGCGGTCACGGCGGATCTGCCCGGAAAATCCACGAGGACCCGAACCATCGCGATCGCTGCCTTGGCGACGCTGGCTGTCGCCTCAAGCGCGGGCCTGTATCTGAGCGGCTTCATGACGCCTGCTACGCCAACTGTCGGCAAGACGTCGCTTTCCGCGCCCGAACCAACAAAGCCTGTACCGGAAACGTCGAAGCCAGCCCCCACGGACAAAGTCGCGAACGCCCCTGAGCCTGCAAAGGCAGTTCCGCCCGCGCAGCCGGAGGCCAGCGTACCGCCGGCTGAAGATCAGCCAGACGCCGCGGCGGCTCAAAAGCCGCAACCGGCCAAGCCCGCCGAAGTCCCTTCGAAGACCGAGGAGCCCTCGAAGCCGCCGGCAATGGAAGCGCAACCGCAAACAGAGGCGAATCCGCCGCCGGCTGGAAGCCAGGCAGATGCCAAGGCTGTGCAACCGCCGGAGCCGGCGAAGTCCACTGTCCCCGCGCAAACCAAGGAACCTCCGAAGTCATCGGCAACGGACGCCCAGCAGCCGTCCGAAAAGACACCGCCGGCCCAGCCAGCGGTTGTGGAGAGCCCAAAGCCCGAACCACGGATCAGCCAGCCGGCAGTGCCCAAGATGACCGCGCCGACGCCCAAATCCACTGCAAGCCAGACGGATGCCGCGAACGCAGAGAACCAAAAGGCGATGTCGCCGGAAACCAAACAGCCGAACCCTGTCGTCGCATTGAATGTGCCCAAACCAGCGATCCCGCCGGTGGCCGACGACATCGCGCAGCGAGTCTCCTGGGTTCGCGACTTCAGCGGTGGCGACTGTTTCTACGCGACCATGACGTCGGCAACCGACAACGCCGCCGCGATCGAAGGATTTGGAACGGCGGTCCAGCCGTTCGAACAGATGCTGGGCGATTTCCAGGCAAAATTCCATGTCGAGCCGGACATCAGCGTCCGCCTCATTGAGCCGAGCCAATGCGAGGTCACCAATTTTCTGCGCTTTCTGGGGCAGACCGCGGCCGACAAGCCGCGGCTTGTTCTCGACCGGACATCGGTGCCGAACGGTACGCCGATCAGCGGTACGCTGGTAACGCGTGGCGGGCTCATTTCCAGCGTGCTGCTGATCGATCACAAAGGCATGGCGTTCAATCTCGACGACCGCGTCGTCGCACAATCGGACAAGGCTACCTTCAGCATCCCGATTGGTCTCGGCGCCGCCGACAAGGCCGCAGGAAAGGCCGAGCCGCAGATCATAATGGTGATCACGGGGCCGCAGGATATTCAGGCGGCTGCGTTCTCCACGCCGACGCCGGCCTCGGTGCTGCTGCCCAAAATTCTCGAGGAAATCGAGACCAACGGATCTCAGTTTTCAGCCACTGCCAAGTATTTCCGACTCGGCGGATAGCATGGGCGCCCGATGGAACTCCGCTCGTGTTTGCCCCACTCGTCCGCCGACTTGCCTGTAAGGCGGCGTGACCCGGTCCGAGCCGTGCTTGCGCTCGGGGGCCGCATGAAGCTTGCGGTCATCTCGGGCGCCGCGCTGCTGAGCGTGCTGTCATCCGGCGAAGCGCGCGCCGAATTCACGGTCTGCAATCAGACTCTCGACGTCGTCAATCTCGCGGTCGGCCAGAAGATCGACAATGCGGACCAGACCGACGGCTGGTGGACCATCGGCGCAAATCAATGCGTGAACGTCATCCGGGAGGAACTGACGAACCGCTACATCTACATCTACGCAACTGACGTCTTCGGCCACGCGATCCTGACAGGGTCGACCGACATGTGCATCGAACGGCGACGTTTCTCCATCCGCGGCATCGACGAATGCTGGCAGCGCGGCCATATCGCCGCGCAATTCCTCGAAGTCGACACGCTCGAACAGGTGCGGTGGACGTTCTTCCTGACCGGAAGCAGCCCGTGACGCACAGTATCGACACGAGCTTCAGGCAGAAAAAGCAGGCGCGCCTTGCGCTTCGCAGACGCAAGCTCTGGCGCCGGCTGCTTGCCGGTCTTGCCTCGATTGTCCTGCTGTCGATCGCCGTCGGCTTCTACCTCACAGCGGACTATTGGTCGTTCGGCGACGAAGACGAAGAACTGCACGCGGTTGAAGGGGTGGACGACGTGCCGGCCGATGCCTCGGTCTATGTGCCTGCCATCATCGACCTTGCCGGGGATCCGATGTGGATCACCCTTGCCCCCGACGCCGACACCACGTCGAAAGGCCATTCGATCGCGAGGCCGACGGATCTCGATCAGGCCGGGGTTTCTCCGCGGATCGAAATCCTGTCGGATGTGATGCTCAGCGCCAGCGAAAAATTCATGACGACGATACCGTCGACGCAGGAGGACTTCGCATTCTTCCAGGCACAACGGCAGACCGCCCCGCCACCGTCCGACGATCCGCAGGACGATCTCCAGCCACCGGCGGGGGACCTGCAGAACGATCTTCAGCCCTCGCCTGCTCCCAACGAGACCCCGTCTGTCCCGGGACAGCAGATGGGCACCGACGATCCCGAAGCAGGCTGGGGTGAAACAATCGATGCAGGCGAGGCAGCCCTTCCCGCATTCCAGAAAACACAGATCGAAAACAACACGAGTGTCGCAACCGTCGCGAATGAGTACCAGCGGTTCGAGGCAACAGGAGACACGTTCGTGAAAATCCTCAACGACCGCAGTTTGGATAGTGTCGCTCTCGATGCCCATTTTTCGGCCGAGGACGCCAAGCTGGCGGGGGAAGCGATGAAGGCGCTTTTCAACCGGGAAGGCCTGGAACCGGGTTATGTCGTCGCCATGCGCGGTTTCAGGCCGACGCGCGAGACGACATCGATGTCGCTCATGCAGGTGTCGATCTACGCCAAGAACGTCTTTGTCGGCACGCTGACGCGCAATGCAGCGGGCGTTTTCGTATCGGGTGTCGATCCTTGGGTCCGGGAAGATCTGTTCAACTATTCGGGCGCGCCGCAGGAAGGCACGCACAAGCGGCAGTATCGCCTCCTCGACGCAATCTATTCGACGGCGGCACGCAACAAGGTTCCGACCGGCGTAATCGGCGAAGCGATCATGTACCTGTCGAGAGGACAGGATCTGGACGCCTTCGCCAGCGAGGACCAGCGCCTCGTCCTGATCTATTCACAAACGCCGCGCGGCAAAAGCGAGACCGACGGACGCGTGCTGTATGTCGGTGTGCAGGGTACTGAAAAGAGCCTCGAATGCTTTGTCTTCCAGCAGAGTGACGGTCAGTTTGCATGCGTTACGGGCGATGATCAGGTTCGCTCGCTGACGGTCACCAATGGCATGGTCACGCCGGTCAACGGGGTCATGACATCCACCTTCGGCCCACGCAAGCACCCAATTCTGGGCGTGGTTCGCATCCACAAGGGCGTCGATTGGGCGGCCCCCGTCGGTACGCCGATCGCAGCCGCCTTCGAAGGCGAGATCACCTTCCAGGGCGACGGCGGCGGTTACGGCAATTTGGTGAAGATTGCGCATGCCAACGGGCGCGAGACGCGCTACGCGCATATGCAGAAATTCGCAATCGCAAGCGGTGTCGGCACGAAGGTGAAGGCCGGTGACATCATTGGCTATATAGGCACCACCGGCCTGTCGACCGGGCCGCATCTGCATTTCGAACTCTATCTGAACGGCGAGGCGATCGATCCGCTGGGCACGGTGACGGCCGTCGCGGTCGCAACGAACGATACCGCCGTCGAAACGCTGACCGACCGTATCGTTCATGTCGAAAGCGGTGGCAGCGCCCGCGCCAAGAACCCAAATTCTTCAGCAACCGGCGCCGGCCAATTCATAACAAAGACCTGGATCCGGATGATGAACACCTACCGCCCTGAACTTGCACGAACGCTGTCGACGGCCGACCTGCTCGCTCTACGCTACGACGCCACGATCTCGCGCGAGATGGTGCGAAATCTGGCGCGGGAAGGCGAAGCCTATCTTCGGGCACGCGGCCATCAGATCACAGCCGGCCGGCTCTATCTCTGCCATTTCCTGGGCATGGAAGGCGCGCATCAGGTGCTGTCGGCGTCGGGTGCGGCGCAACTGAGCGCCGTGCTCGGGTCCGCCGTCATTCAAGCCAACCCCTTTCTCACGGGCAAGACCGCCGGCTATGTCGTCGATTGGGCCGAAAGGAAAATGGGCCAAAAAATTGCTCGGGTCACGACTGACGCCAGTCCTCGGACAACGACAACGGAAATCCGCCAGACATCGCCTGAGTTCGAAAAATACAAACAGGCCGTCACAGCCCTCATAAGTTCAATTCAGAATACGATCTGAGCCGCGCCGTCGCGGCATGGGCCTCTCAGACTATTGGTGCTCCCGTTGCCAAGTGTTAATATAGGCAACTTTTTTGGGCTTTGTGAACCAAAACGGTGGCCAGGGCACATATGCCCAAGAGTCATTTTTGGCATAAGCGACCTTGTCGCTGACGAAATTTAGCATGCGCAGACATCAATAGTGCGCCCTGATGGGCGGAGGGTTGGTCCATGAAAGCGTTCGCTGTCTTTCTAAGCGGGATTATCCTGTTTTTCCTTGCCGCGTTCGGCGCCCAGGCTGCCACGCCTGGCGCCAAACGCGTCGCGCTGGTGATCGGCAACAGCAAATACGTTCATGCTGTTACCTTGCCCAACCCCGCCAACGATGCCCACCTGATCGCATCGACGCTGCGCAATGCCGGGTTCGAGGTGATCGAGGGGGTCGATCAGGACAATGCAGGCATGCATAGCCTCATCAGCCGGTTCACCGAACAATCCTACGAGGCGGACCTCGCGGTCATTTTCTATGCCGGTCACGGCATGCAGGTCGACGGCAAGAACTACTTGATACCGGTCGACGCCGAATTGACCACGCCAGCCTATCTCAAGACCCGTACGATCCAGATCGACGATTTCATGGCCGCGTTGCCGCCGGACCCGGCAATTGGCGTCATCATACTCGATGCCTGCCGCGACAATCCGCTGGCAAGGACACTGGCGGCCTCGCTGCCGAAAAGCCGCTCCACCTCGTTGGGCACCGGCCTGGCGCCAGTCGAAGCAAAATCGGACGGCATTGGAACCGGCGGCCTGCTGATTGCCTATGCAACGGATCCGGGCGCCATCGCATTCGACGGCAACGGGGTCGACAGTCCTTACTCAACGGCGCTTGCCAGGCATCTGACCGAACCCGGCGTGGAAATCCAGAGCGCGCTAACGCGCGTGCGCGGCGAGGTGACCGAAACCACGCAAGGTCGCCAGAGGCCGTGGCACAACGCATCGCTGGGACGCGAGGTTTTCCTGGGAAAGCCCGCCTCGGCAGCGGCGCCTGCTACAAATCCAGTGGCCGACGCGTCGAACGCCGCGGCGGCATCGACACCCGCCCCTGTTGCCAGTGATCCTCCCTCCTGGGAAGTCGAGCAGCGCCTTTGGGATGAGGCTTCTAAGCGCAATTCAATTCCGTTCTACGAGGCCTATCTCGACCAGTTTCCCAACGGCCGCTTCGCCACCGTGGCACGGCTGAACATCGACGAATTGAACGACCCGAAAGCTCAAAACCGGCAGGTCGCTGCGCTCGATACGGACCAGGCGAACGCCAGTTCCGGCTCTGCCGTGCGCACCTCGGTGGGCGTTTCGGACGAGATAAAACAAACTCCGGGTACCGAGTTGACGGAAGGTGCGATCGGCCTTGATCGCCAAGGACGTATCGATCTGCAATTGCGCATCGAAGCGTTGGGCAACGAGCTTGGCCGCATCGACGGAAACATAGGCCCGCAGACCCGTCAGGCGATCGGCATCTGGCAAGCAAAGAACGGTTTGCCGCAGACCACCTATCTGACGCGCGAGCAACTGTCGTTCCTCGTGATCCAGACAGATCCGATGATGGAAGCGGTGCGCGCCAGATATGCTGCCGATCAGGCCCGCGCGACGCAGCCGAAGCAGCAGGTGGTAAAGAAGGTCCGCACGCAGAGACCGGTGGCACAGAAACCCCGCAAGCAACAGCAGGTCGTTCAGAGGCAGCGCAACCGCGACACCGTGGTGCGGCAGGATGATCCGCCGCCGCCGCAGGACAATAACGACTTCCTGACCAAGGCGCTGATCTTCGGCACCGGTGTGGCTGTGGGCGGCGTGCTCAAGAACTGACCACCGGCGTACCAAGGCCTATTGGGCACGGTTTCTGGCGGTACTCAGCAGCTGGCGCGCTATTGCGTCTTTATCCGCATTTCCACGCGGCGGTTGGCCGGATCGTACGGGTTAGGGCTGCGCGGATTTTTTTCGCCCATGCCGATCGGGTTGATGCGGGTGGCTTCGATACCGCTGGCCGTCAGGTAGGCTGCCACCGATTGCGCTCGTCGTTGCGACAGGCCTTCGTTGTAATGCACCGTGCCGGTGGCGTCGGTGTAACCCTCGACGACGAAACTGAAGGTGCTTAGCCGCTGGTCCTTCAGGGCCGTGGCGAACTGGTCGAGTTCACTACGCGCTGTCGCGTCTAGTTCAGCCGAATCCAGCCCGAAATTGATCAGCATATCGAGGCTGGATTTTTCTGCCGGCGCGTCTTTCGCCTTGCTCTTGCTTTTGCATTCCTCCTCGGTGCCGACACAAATTCCACGCGACTTGCCGAGGTCGGCGGCACCAGCAAAAAACTTCACGATGTCTTCTGATTTCTGAACCGGGTCGGCGTAAGCGTGGGTCGAGAAAAACACGACCGCCAACACAAAGGCTGAACTGCCCCACTGCATAGCGGTTACTCCTGTTTGAGCATCCGATTTCGATGGTCGTGATCATACCAAACTCCGGGGTAATTGTCTGTCGATAAACGCCAGGGGATACGGCGGCGCCGGCAGTTGTTGCAGCGTCACCGGTTGAGACTTGACCCGCGCCGCGCCTGAGGCTTGAGTGGCCAAAGCTCCTCGATGGAAGCGTAGCGGTCATGGCCAACGGGCTCCGATTCAAGACGGCACGGGATCTCTTCATGGCTTGTCCCGCTGTTGCCCGGGACATGGGAACCCTTCCAACCGAACAGCACTCGGTCGCGTTTTGCCGCGACCTCCTCGCCGGGCGCGTTCCCGAGGAAGCGATTACCTTCTGTGCCTACCTGCTTCCCGAGCGGGCCTCGGTCTGGTGGGCGCATGAATGCCTGAGCCACCTGACGGACCTGCTCCATGAGGCCGATCACGAATTGCTTGCGCATGTTCGTGACTGGGTGGGTGAACCGGACAGTCCACATCATCGAGCGACAATCAGCACAGCCGCGGCGACACCGCCAACGACCCCGGTCGGCTGGATCGCTTTGGCCGCGGGATGGCATGACAATGGCTCGGCCATGGCGCCGACGATGGTATCGGCCTTGCAGCCATTTCCTGCCGCCCATGCGGTCAATGCCGGTGTTCTTGCCGGGCTGGCGCGTGTCGCACTGGCGGACCGCTTTGCCGTTCTTTCCGCGTTTGTCGAAATGGGCATCCAGATGGCCGAGATCGAGGCGCTGCGCCAATCAGCGAATGCATAATAGATCACCCGATAGAACCGGATGGGCGATGCCATCACCTTACAGCCCTACTTGCAGCCACCCTGAGCCCATTTGGCGAGCGCCACCTTGAAGCGTGTTCCCAGCGGATGTTGCAGGCGCAAAACAGAGACATCGTTGGCGGCGAAATTTTTCGCCTGATCGCACAGCCGGGCCTCGTTCCATTCATGGCAGCCGTCGCAGTGCTTGCCCTCCCAAACCGACTTGTCCAATCCCTCGACCGGGCTGAACAGGGGCTTGCCCTTGATCAACTGGGCAATGCTCTTGCCGTCGATTGCCGGATCGCCGAAATCGATCGGATGCTCGAAAAGGATCGGTGCATCCGATGCCAGCTTGGGGATTTTCCGACGCAGCACATCGAGCGCAAGCTGATCGTCGCTCTGGCCTGACGCACTTGCCGCGCCGGTGTTGCGCGCGTCGGATCCGCCTTCGGTCTGAGGCGCACTCGCCTCGCCCACGATCAATGGTGCATCGAGATCAACCTTGCGCAGGACGACTTCCCTGGTCAGCGAAAGGTTGATCCAGGGACTCTGCTTGCCGGCGGTTGCATTGAAGACGTCGCTGGCAACTCTGTTCATCGCCTCGGTAATGGTGACATTGGATGCGCCGATATGCCGGAGCAGCGCCGAGGTGAAAGGCGAATGTTCGCCCGACCCGTCAAACGCCAGTTGATTGGGCCTGGCGGCGAAAGCGACGAGGGTGCCGGCGCCATCATTCTCGATAGGAATCTCCGCAAGGCCGCTGCTTGCACCGTTGACGCCCGCGGTCCTGGCCAACACCTCGGCGAGGGGATTGTCGCGGCATGCGTCGAGAAACACTAGCCTTATGCTGGTCTCGCGCGACATCTGGAGCAGAATGAAATCAACCGGCACGGCCTCGAAGTCGAGGGAGGTCTCGTCCTCCAACGCGGCGTCGACCGGAAGCAGATAGTTCTTGCCCGAAACCTGCAAGCCGTGACCGGCGTAGAAGAACAGCGCTATATCGGCACCACGCACCTGTTTTGCGAATTGGGCGATCGTCGCCTGCGTCCGCGGCTTGGTCAGGTCGAAGCCCGAAACCACCTCGAAGTCGAGCTTCTTCAACCGCTCGGCCATGGCCTGGGCGTCGCGCACCGGGTTGGCGAGCGGCGGCGCGTGCTCGTACTGGGAGTTGCCGAGGACAAGTGCGACGCGGCGCTGGGCACTGGCGGCCGTCAAAGTCAAAAGCAAGGCGAGCGCCGCAAGGCCGGCGGCGCGAAAGAGGCCGCCGCAACGGGCGATCCGATCGCAGCTCACCGGAACCTCAGAGCTTGGTAGCGGAAAACTCGATCCGCCGATTGAGCGCCTTGTTCTTGGACGTATCGTTGGCGGCAACCGGCCGCTCCTCGCCATAGCCGGTCGCTGTGATCTGGCTGCGAGGAATGCCCGCGGCAACAATGGCGTCGGCAACCGCCTGGGCCCTCCGCTCCGACAGTTGCTTGTTCGCCTCCGGCGATCCATCGGAATCGGTATAACCGGAAACCTCGACCTTGAGGCTCGGGCATTTGCCGACGACACCTTCAACCTCTTCAAGCAGCGGCCGGCTCTTCGCATCGAGCCGCGCGCTGGCCGGCCGGAAGTAGATGGCGCCGGTGCGCGAAAGCACGGCGAACCTGTTCAGGCATTCCTCGTCGCTGAAGTTCGCCTTGGCGGCGTCGGTGGTAACGGGCCCCACTTCGGCCGAAGTCGCCGCGGCGGCCTGGGTGGCGGCCGGCTTGCTGCCGTCGGCGGTGAAGACGAAATCGAACGACACCGACGCGGTTGGCACGATGTTGGTCACATTGGCCGCCTGCTGCAGCTTGTCGACGTTGGGCAACAAGCCGAAATCCTCCACATGGACAGCGACCGGAGCCTCCGAAGCGACCGACACCATGTTATCGCTGATCATGGTGACGACGATGCTGGCCTCGAGGTCCTTGTCGACGCCGTGCAGATTGAGACGGAAAGGCAGCGTCGACTTCACCCTGCGCTTTGTCGCGAGATCGGCGAATGCGGCGGGATCCACCTTCGCCGTCAGCTCGGCCGTCGGGTACTTGAATGTCTCGAAGAACAGGAAGCGCATGCGGACATTGCGCAGGTCGACACCGGTGTCGACCGAATTGAGGTCGAACGTGACCTTGGCATCACCCGCCGAGCTGAGCGTGCCGGTGATGTTCCTGATCTTGTTTGTCTCGACGATCGTGTTCTTCTTGACCGACTGGTAGGTGATGACTGAAGCTGTGGGATCGAGCGTCCAGTTCGGCGCGGCGCTGGCGGCTTGCGATCCGAGCAGCAGCAAGCCGGAAAGCGCGAGGATCAGGCCAAGACCTCGTGACGCGGGGCCTTTCGATGTTGTCTTCCACCATAATGCGACGACTTCGTACATGGAACGCCCCTGCCCAGGACAACCGTATCGATACCGACACCAAGCAGGAGCATAGAGCACTTGCGGCTGGTTGGCGAGCAGTTGCGCCGGTCGTCGCGAAAGCGTGAAAATATCGCTCGCGCTCGAGTTGCGGAATGGCGCACGGCGATTCTATGCCGTACCGCCGGGAACCAGAACGTCGGGGACAATTCGTCGGCCTGGACATCGGTCCAGACTGACCTGCGGCATAGCAACAGGCGTCGATGCCACTTCTCCGATGCCCTCGCCTTGAGCCGCCCTTACCGCCGTCACTCTTCCCGGAACGCCCGCTGGATCTGATCGGCCAGCGGCTTTACGAGGTAGGAAAGCATGGTGCGGCTGCCGGTCGAAAAGAACACTTCGACCGGCATTCCAGGCGCCAGGGTCAGCCCTTTCAGCCTGGTGAGCTCCGTGCGCGGCAGGATGACATGCACGGTGTAGAAACCCACGCCGCTTCGCTCGTCGATGCTGAGGTCCGCGGCGATCTTGCTGACCGTGCCATTCAGTTCCGGCGTTACGCGCTGATTGAATGCCGACAGCCGCAGGGTCGCGCTCTGTCCGGGCGTTAGTTGATCGATGTCCTGGGGCGCCACGCGCGCTTCGACCGTCAACGCGTCCGCCACCGGGACGATCAGCGTGACCAACTCGCCCGGGGAGATAACGCCGCCAACCGTGTGCACACCGAGCTGGTGGACCACGCCATCCTGCGGGCTGCGGATATCGATGCGTTTGAGCTGGTCTTCGGCCGAGACCTTGCGCTCGACGAATTCGGATATTTTTCCCTGGATGTCACGCAGCTCGCCGGCAACCTCGCTGCGCAAATCCTGATCGACCTGGATGATCTGCAGCCGGGTTTCCGCAACGCGGCCCTTGGCCTGGGCGATGGATGCAGTCAGTTGTCCATGTTCGCCTTCAAGGCGGACCGCGTCGCGCTCCAGCGCCGTCATGCGGTCGATCGAGATGAGCTTCTTGAGCCACAATTTACGGATGCTTTCGAGTTCGGTGCCGATCAGCTTGATTTCCTGGCTCTTGGCCGCCCGCTGCTCCGTCAGACCGGACGACTCTTCGGAAAGCTGCGCGATGCGCTCTTCCAGCTGGGCCTTCTGGCCGGCGCGTGCCTGCCGGCGAAATTCGAACAGCGACTCCTCGCCGGCCATGGCGCGCGCGACGACGGCGTCATCCTGCCGTGAGATCAGCGAGGACGGAAAGACGATGCTGTCGTGGCCGTCGCGCTCGGCTTCGAGCCGGGCCAGGCGCGCGTCGAATTCGTCAAGCCCCTTGGTGACGATCGCCAGATTGGCCCGGGTCACGGTCTCGTCCAGACGGACCAGAACCTGGCCGGCTCGCACGACGTCTCCTTCCCGCACCAGGATTTCGCCGACGACGCCACCGGTTGGATGCTGGACCTTCTTGACACTGGAATCGACAACCAGCTTTCCCGAAGCAATGACTGCTCCCGAAAGCTCGGTGACGGCGGCCAGGCTTCCTGCGCCTCCGACAAGAAGAATGCAGGCCGCAACGCCGCCAAGCAGGTAGCGTCGAATGGTGCGGTCAATCGTGGATGCCGTGCCCTGCGCCATCAGGATGCAGTCTCCTCAGGCCCGGACACGACCTTCAAGGGAACTCCGCTCGAACGGGTTACCTTGTTCAGGACTTCGCTCTTCGGTCCGAAGGCCTGGACGCGGCCGTTGGCCATCACCAGCACCTGATCGAGGCTTGCGAGCGCGCTCGGCCGGTGCGCCACGACCACGGCGATACCGCCGCGCGCGCGAACCCCCTGGATGGCTTCCGTCAACGCCGCTTCGCCCTCGGCATCGAGATTGGAATTCGGCTCGTCGAGGATGACGAGGAAGGGATCGCCATAGAGAGCCCGGGCGAGCGCCACCCTCTGCCTCTGACCAGCCGACAGCGCCGACCCGGCCTCGCCGATCCGTGTCTCGTAGCCCTCCGGCAAATGCACGACGAGATCGTGAACACCGGCCGCCCGGGCCGCCGCCAGTATCTTGTCCGAAGCGGCCCGAGGCTCGAAGCGTGCGATGTTTTCGGCGATGGTGCCGTCGAACAGCTGCACATCCTGCGGCAGATAGCCGATATGACTGCCGAGCTCTTCCGGCGACCACTGGTCGAGCGTTGCTCCATCCAGCCTCACGGTCCCACGCATGGGCAGCCATATCCCGGCAATCGCGCGCACCAGCGACGACTTGCCCGAAGCGCTCGGGCCGACGATGCCGAGCCCGGCGCCCTTCTCCAGCGCAAAGCTGGCGTCCTGGACGACAACGCGGCGTTCCCCCGGCGGCGTGACGCTGATGGCTTCGACCTTAAGAGCGGAGGTCGGCGCCGGCAGGTCTACGCTGGTTGCGGTTTCGGGAAGCAGTGCCAACAACTGGGTCAGCCGGGCCCAGGCCTGGCGGGCATTGACGAAGCCTTTCCAGTGCGCGATCGCCAATTCGATCGGCGCCAGCGCCCGGCCCATCATGATCGAGCTGGCGATCATGATGCCGCCCGTCGCCTCCTGATGGATGACGAGCCAGGCGCCGATCGCCAATATGCCCGATTGCAGCATCATGCGCAGGATCTTCGAGACCGTTCCCAGCGTGCCGGCCAGATCGCTGGCTTTCGCGTTGGTGCTGAGATAGTCGGCGTTGATGCCGGACCAGCGCTCGGCGATGCGTGAGCCAAAACCCATCGCCTGCAGAACCTCGACATTGCGGCGCGTCGCCTCCGCAAGTGTGTTACGCGCGGCCGCCTGGCTGTTGGCTTTTTTGGCGGGCTCGCGCGTGCGGGCCTCGGCAAACACGGTCAGGCCGAACAGAATGACGGCGCCGGCCAGAGCCGTCATCCCGATCCAGAAATGGAAGAGGAAACATATGCCGAGGTAGAGCGGCATCCACGGCAGGTCGAAAAGAGCCGTCGGTCCGACGCTCGACAGAAACGACCGCACCTGGTCGAGATCGCGCAGCGACTGCAAGCCATCGCCTGCCAGCTTGGTGCGCAAAGGCAGGCGCATGAGGGCGGCATAGACCTGGCCGCTCATGCGCGCGTCGAGCGCCATGCCGATGCGCACCAGCAGGCGCGACCGGATGAGCTCGAGCACGCCCTGGAAGACGAACAGCGTGCCGGCAAATACCACAAGCCCGACGAGCGTCGGCACGCTGCGGCCGGGAATGACGCGATCATAGACCTGCAGCATGAAGAACGAGCCGGTCAGCGCCAGGATGTTGACCACGCCGCTCATCAGCGCGATGCCGGCAAAGGCGCGGCGAAACGAAGCCAGAACCGCCGCGAGGGTCGTTCGCGGCGGCTCTGATGGGGGGGACTGCGGCATCGCGTTCAAGTGCATTTCAATTCAGGCATCAAGCTGAACTCCAATTCGGACATCAAGCTGCGATGGACTGGAAATCGTCCTGATGCAGGTTCGCCAAAAGCGACGTTCTTCAGGGTTCGAGCAAACGGCACGCCAGTTCCGGCCCGCTCAAACCTGACACACATAAGATCAACACTGCCAAGCGTGGCGCGCCCGACACCATGAAATTCCCCGCCGCATTTCTGGGTTGAGGCGATCGCCGCGCTACCCCCGCAAGCAAAATCGCTAACACATCCGTGATGGCCTGTTAAGAGCCCGCTAAGAAACGGGTTAAGGAAATCTTCATTCTATTCATAAGAAGAATCTTATTTACACTTTTATGTATTGTACATGTATGGACAAGACTCATTTCGGCACGATCAAACCAGACAACTCCCAACCGATCCAAGTATTATACCGCCTGCCGTCGGCACGGCCATTGGCGACCCCAAGGGCAGTGGTGTGCCGGATGTTCATGCCGAAGGCTGCAGGGCAACTCCAACCTGCCAGGCAGTGGTGACCGAACTTGGCGAACGGCTGCAGACCCTCAAGACAACAAAAGCTGTGACTAATCGGCCTGCCGCGCCTTGGCTAATGTCCGCATCACCTCGGCATTTGTAGAAAGCCTCGGCAGAGAATCAGTCGGGTGGCGGGAGGCTGGTTGTGCCGGCACTCAACGCCCAGGTTCTGGATTTCTTCGACTGGTGACTCGACGAACTGCGAGAGGTCTGGATTCGGCTTGCCGGCTTGCCACAAGCGACCAGTTAGATTTAGATGCTTCTTTGATCATTGCTTAGTGAACGTGCCGGTGTAGGTCTGGTCGGCAAGCGTAACGGTTCCGGCCAAGGTTCCCTCCGGCAGCATCACAAGACTGACGTCCGCGCCATTCGGTAGGCGCCCAAGTTTCAATGTCCTGCCCAATATTTTTCCAGCGCCGGCCGCCTCCCCCGGATTGTTGTCGCCCAGATTTCCCCACGCAAAGGTGACTGTCACTTGGCCATTCGGAGAAATCGTCTGCACAGCGACTTTGGCTTCAGACGTCCCCTCCAATCGTCCAGTCCACATGCCCGAAAATGCAGCGTACTTTGTCGGAACGCCCTTCGCAGGGGGAGTGATCGTCACGGATTGATCCACGATTGCCGAGTCAGGAGGAACCGCGCCGGGATCCAAGGCGAGTGGAGGAGGAACGGCAACAGCATCTGACGCAGGCTCGATAGTGGCGGATTGGGGCACTGCGGGAGCCGACTGGCAAGCGGCCAGGGCAAGAGCCAGGAAACCCAGCATCATGTTCCGCATCAAGTTCTCCACCTCGTTCCCAAGCTATCGATGGCGCCCAGACCCGCCGAATTGCACGTCATTCCACGCCACGGCCCGAGGGGATACCGCCGAGTGTTCGTTATTGCTCGCAGGCCTCTCACTCACACTCGACGCACGGTACACGACAGTCAGGGTGAGAACGGGATGATGTGTTTGGATTGAAGATTCCTCAGCAAAAGGATCTTCGCCCATGACACT